>CBIMJO010001735.1:0-2138 GCA_966244135.1 uncultured Actinocrispum sp.
GGTCGAGGCGCCGCGCAGCCCGTCCATCTCGGACGATGTGGCGATGGCGAACGCCGAGCTGGACCGGTGCTACGCGGCGGCGCGAACCTCCCCGCAGAGCGGTGCCTACCCGGACCGTCCTGAGTGGACACCATCGTTCAGCGCCGAGGTCGGCGGGATCGTGGTGACCGCGGCGCGGGCCGACGGCAAGCCGGTGTTCTGCGAGAGCACGCTGACCTCGGTGACGATCTCCAACCCCAGCGCGGAACCGGCGTACGCGGCCGGGTCGGGCACCGGGGCGTTGTTCGCGACGGCGAACGGGACCGTCGCGGGCGTCCTGGACTCCTCGTGGGAGACGTTCGACATCACCTCGGCCGACACCGGCGAGGAAATGCTCGCGCCGCCGGAAAAGGGCGACGGCCTGTTCGTGGCCTACACGTCGATCAGCATCGGCCCGGACACTCATCTGCAGGCACAGCAACTGCCTTCGGACACCACCGCGGACCGCCCGGACGACGACGACCCGGTCTACCCCGCACGCGAGATCACCCAGCCACCCCTGCCAATGGTGTCCGTTGTGGACAGACCGACGACCGCCGCGGACCGGACCTCCCCGCGCGGCAAGGAACTCGGCGAGTGCCTGGACAGCACCCGCGATCCGGAGCCGGACCGGGACAGCTGGCAGCCGGGCGCGGCGATGACCGTCAAGGGCAGTGAGCTGATCATGGCCACGAACAGCAAGGGCGTGTCCGCCTGCCAGTGGCAGCCGGACCCGGTGACCCGCAAAGCGGCGGACCCGGTCGACCAGACCTTCCAGCCCTACATGGACTTCGTGCGTGAACCGCAGCCCGTCGACGCGAGCCAGATGCCCGTCGTGACAGGTGGCGACGGCGGCCTGGTCCTGCTCGGCACGGTCCGGGCCGACGCGACCAAGATGAACGTGAGCCTCGACGGCACAACGGAACTGGACACCGACGTCCGCGCCGGCACCTTCATCTCCCTCGTCCCCGACGCCCTCACCGACGACAGCGGCCAACTGGACGACACCACCCTCGAGCACCTCACCGCAACCCTCTACGACTCCAAGGGAAACACCCTCTACCGCGGCCCCCTCCACCTGCACAGCTGAGGTCTTGTCCCCACCGGGCCAACGGGGTGATAGTCGTCGTTTCAGGTGGTGCTGCCACGGCCTGGTCGCTGCCGAGCCGGTCGATGCAGCACTCGACCGCGTGCTGCTGCTTGTGGACCTCGAGATCGAACGCCGGTGCCCGACGCCAGCGCAACCGCGCCAGCGTCGGGTGCCCGGCCGGTCGCCCGGCATCAGGGCTGATGGCCTTGATCCGACGTCACCGCAGGTATTCGCGGCTGGAGCGAGAGCCGCAGGCCTTGTCGGCCGGCATCCGATCGACCAGGCCGATGTCCACTCCCGCCCGGGTGCTTGACCTGTGGGTCCCATTGCCGGACACCGGCCGCGTGCTGATGAACCCGGCTGGTGGTGGAATCCAGCCCAGCGGCATCCGCGCACGCCCGCAATCCAGCAAGGACAACTGGGGCTCGTCCACCCACACCGTCCTTTGTGGAGCGATTCAGGCGGCGAGGTAGGGCTCGGGGGTTGTGGCGTAAGTACGGCCTTCGGGAGTGGTGAACACCAGGGTGCCGGGAGTGGGTAGGGTCAGGTTCCAGGTGCTGCGTTCCCGCATGAGGTTGTGGTGTCTGCACAGGGCGGCGGTGTTGCCGGGACTGTTCGCGCCATGGTCGGCACGACGAACGGTGTGGTCCACCTCGCACCGCTCCGCCGGGACAGGGCACCCGGGCATCCGGCACGTCCGGTCCCGCACCTGAACGAAGTCCCGCAGCCCCACCGACAAATACCGCTTCCGGCCCACCTCGACCACCTGCCCAACCGGATCGGTGATCACCCGCCGCCACACCGCATGCTCCGCCAACTCCCGTGCATGCTCGGCGGTGATCGGACCATACCCGGACACTCGTTGCGGCCCAGCAACCTTGGAGTGCAGTTTCCAGCCAGGGCACCACTTCCAGCGCTTCCCTTTACCGAGAAAGCAGGCCCCGCCGGGTGTCGGGGCCTGCTTATGCCTTACGGCTTCTCGAAGTGCTGGTAGTCGATCGGCGAATCCCAGTAGCCGCCCCAATCCCAG
>CBIMJO010001736.1:0-2137 GCA_966244135.1 uncultured Actinocrispum sp.
GGTGTCGACCACGCGCAACGCGGTGTGCCGGTTGTCGCCGTGCTCGGAGTGCGCGATGACCAGGTAGCGCTCGTCGCGGGACTGCGCGGCCACGCCGCCGTCGTTCTCGTTCGCGTAGATGACCTCGCCCGGCCCGTTGTCCTTGGACACCAGGACTTTCGTGCCGTCGTCGTTGGAAATCCCAATGGCGACAACGGATCGGCCGACCTCCAGGCCCGCGGGGTAGCCGTCCGGCGCGGCCGGCATGGCCTTGCGCGGCTCCTCGGCGATCGGGTGGCCGGCGAACGGTTCGGTGACCCAGTGGCCGAACTCGTTGCCGTCGGTGTCGGCGAACCACCAGATCCGCTCGCCGTCCGGGCTGATCTCGGAGTTGTAGGTGCCGTTCGGGCGGTCGGTGACCTGACGGTGGATCCCAGTCGACCGGTCCCACGCGTACGTCTCCCACACGCCGCTGGCGTTGGAGAGGTACACGTTGCGGTCGGGCGCGTCCCTGGCCCAGTCGGGCAGGCTGACGCGGGCGGCCCGGAACCGTGCCCGCCACCGCGCGTCGGCCGCGGTGTCGTCGAACAGGCTCTCGGGTTCCGGGGCTACGGGATGCTTGGTCACAAGGGGAGATCCTGCCTCATCCGCGTTCCCTTCGGGCAGGGCGTGACCAGTCCCGGCCGGGATAAGTTGGCAGCATGGGGTATGAGCTCGCTCAGGTGAACATCAGCAGGCTGCTGCAGCCGCTGGACAGCCCGCTGCTGCGGGATTTCGTGGCCGCGCTGGACCCGGTGAACGCGGTGGCGGACGCCGCGCCCGGCTTCGTGTGGCGGTTGCAGACCGAGGACGGCGACGCGACCGCGGTGCGGATCTTCGACGACAACTGGTTGATCGTGAACATGTCCGTGTGGACTTCGGTGGAGACGTTGTCGGCCTATGTGTACGACGTCGCGCACCGGTCGATCATGAAACGCCGCCGGGAGTGGTTCGAACGGCCGGCGGAGGCGATGACCGCGCTGTGGTGGGTGCCTGCCGGTCACCGGCCCTCGGTCGCCGAGGCCGAGGAGCGGCTGACCCACCTTCGCGAGCACGGTCCGTCACCATTCGCGTTTACCCTCCGTAACACATATACCTCTTCGGGTGAACCTGTGATCCGTTCGCTCGTCGAGTGCTAACGGAGCTCCTCGGCCAGGATCCGGTCGACCGTCGAGCTGGCCTGCCGCCACTTGCGCGCGACGGCCAGCCCGGCGGCCGACCCGGTCCCGGTCGTCAGCACCACCCAGAACGGCACGAGAAATCCAAGCCCCACAAGCAAAACCGCGAACACACCAACAACACCCACCCGCGCGAGGCTGGGTCGTACCGACAGGTTGAGCGCCGACACCGAACTCATCTAGGGTTCCTTCTCGACCACCCGGCGCCCCTTGTTGGACGCACACATCGTCCTCGCGTCGATCAGCGGACCTGTTACAGATAGTCAGTTGACCCTTAAACCTTCACTCGTTCGTCGTAGTTTGATACTTGCAGTCAGTGACTATGTGGGGTCGAAAGTCCCTGGACATCCTCAGTCCCCGAACTCGGCCAGATCGAGCCGCCCAACGCGCTCGGGGTCGGCCAGGATGTCGATGGTCGCGATCTTTCCCTCGGTGACCGTGAACGCCATGACCGCGTACGGCTCCCCGCTCACCGTCACGACCGCACCCGCAGCCCCGTTGACGGTCGCCGGGTGCCGCACCACGTTGGGCCGGCTGAACATGATCGCCTGACCGGCGACCTGCGCCGCCCCGTGAACCAGCCCGGTGTTCTCCGGGCGAGCGGTCCCGCCGTCCGCGCGAAGCACGACATCGGGATGCAGCACGGAAACGAGCGCCTCGAAGTCCCCGTCGTGTGCCGCCGCGAAGAACGCGTTCACGACCTCTCGCTGCCGCGTGAGATCCGGATCGGGCACTTCCGCTCCCCGAACCCGCCGCCGCGCCCGGCTGGCGAGCTGCCGGGCCGTGGCGGGCGTGCGCCCACCCGAACAGCCAGCCAAGACACGCCGCGCGGCGTGCGTCGGGCGCTCCGGCGACCAGTGCGGCAAACCCCGCCATCGCCAGCAAGGCCACAGGCCACAGTGCCAATGGCTGGAAGCCAGTCGCGGATAGAAAGCCCAGGA
>CBIMJO010001737.1:0-2123 GCA_966244135.1 uncultured Actinocrispum sp.
GTTCTGCCACTGGTCCCGGGTGAGCTGTGGCCGTGGATACTCGGGCAACGCGTTGTTCGGGCCGACGAGTTTGGTCCACGGCGTCGACAAGGGCGGCGTTTTCGGTCTCCAGTCCGGCGCGGCGTGGGCCGGACTGGCCATGGCTACGGTGCTGACGGCGGCGGCGAGCAGGGTGAGCACCCGCCGCCCGACCGAGGTTCTCTGCATCGGGCGACCTCCGGAAGAGAGTGTCAGCCGCGCCCGAGGTGGGCGCGGCTCAGGTACGCCTGTATCGCGACGACGATGGCCAGGAACGCTCCGCTGACCACCGACTGGTAGTACGAGGACAAGGTGCCGATCTGGTTGATGACGTTCTGGATCACGCACAGCAGCAGCACACCCGCCGCTGTGCCACCGACGGTCCCAGCGCCGCCGGTGAGCAGGGTTCCGCCGATCACAACGGCGGCAATGGCATCGAGCTCGAGCCCAACGCCCACAATGGTCACGCCGGACGCGTAGTACGCGGCGGCCAGCGCACCCGCGAGCCCGGCCAGCAGCCCACTTCCGGTGTAGAGCCACACCGTGCGCCGGGCCACCGGCAGACCCATCAGCTTGGCCGCCTCCGTGCTGCCCCCGATGGCCAGCACGGAATGCCCGAACTTGGTGCGCTGCAGGACAACCACGCCGATGACGAACAGCACGACCGCGATGAGCACCGGATATCCGGTGCCCAGCACGGTTCCCTGTCCGACCTTGGTGAGCACGGCGTCGCGCGGCATCACCCGGGTGGTGGCGCCTTCGTTCGTGATCGCGAGCAACAGGCCGCGGGCGCCGAGCAGCGTCGCGAGCGTGACGATGAACGGCGCCAACCGCCCGTACGCCACCAGAATCCCGTTCAGCAGCCCGATTCCACCGCACACCGCCAACGGCAGCAACAAACCGACGAGGCTTCCACTTTGGACACCCAACGCGGCCAGGACTCCGCCGAGCGCGTACACCGATCCGACCGACAGGTCGATGCCGCCGGACAGGATCACGAAGGTCATGCCCAGTGCGACAATCGACAGGAACGACGCCTGCATCGCGATGTTGCGCGCATTGTCCACTGTGGCGAACGAGTCGAACGCGACCGACGAGATCACGACGACCAGCGCGAGCACGACCACCGAGCCGCGGCGCTGGACGACCCCGGCCAGCCATTCGCGGCGGGTCTCCTGGATCGCGGTCATGCGGCACCTCCCTGGCGCAACCGGGGCAGGAACACGGCGACGATGATGATCGCGGCCTGGACCAGCAAAGCCGCCGATGTGGGCAGGTTGTTCTTGATCAAATTCGCCGAGATCAGCTGCATCAGCAAGGCGCCCGCGACCGTGCCCAAAACCCGCACGCGCCCGCCGGACAATGGCGTCCCACCAACGACCACTGCGGTGATGGCGGCCAATTCCGCCAACTGCCCAATGGAACTGGGATCTGAGGCCGTCAGCCGCGCGGTCGCCACGATGCCCGCGATCGCGGCCAGCACGCCGCTGATCACGTACGTCACCATCAGCACGCGCCGCACCGGCAGTCCCGCCAGCGCGCTCGCGGACCTGTTGCCACCGACCGCGACCAGCTGCCGCCCGAAAGTCGTGTGCCTGACGAGAAATCCGACGATCAGCGTCAGCACGAGCGCGATGAGCACCACGATCGGCACCCCGAAGACCTTTCCCGCCCCCATCTCCAGCAACGCCTTGTTGTGGATGTCCTTGAGCTGCCCGTCCGCGAACACCAGCGCGAGCCCTCGCCCGCCGACCAGCAAAGCCAATGTGGCGACGATGGGCTGAATTCCGGCTACCGCGACCAGAGTCCCGCTGAACAGGCCGCACAAAGCCCCGCCCAGCAGCGCGATGAGCAGGCCGGGAACGAGACCGTAGCCGAGGTAGAGCGGGAGCAGCGCGGCCGCGAGGGCCATCACCGAGCCCACTGAGAGGTCGACGCCTTCGGTACCGATGACCAGGGCCATGCCCAGTGCGGCGATCAAGGTCGGGGTGACCTGGACGAGCTGGGTGTTGATGTTGGTGAGACTGGCGAAGTTCTCGGTGAAGACAAGGTTGTAGACGACGAGCAGGAGAAGCGCGCCGTCGACCCCGTAGTCCTGCAACAGC
>CBIMJO010001738.1:0-2120 GCA_966244135.1 uncultured Actinocrispum sp.
GTCCCGGCGGCTCGGGGCGCTTGGGCAGGCCTTTGTGGCCGCCGACGATCATTTCCTCGGAGCTCGTGCCCATGTGGACCCAGTGCGCGGTCGCCTCGAGCACGAACCCGACCCGCACGCGTCCACCCGCATGGCCGTCCCAGGCCTCGTGGCAGGCGCGTGCGCTCCAGTAGTCGTCCACAATGTCCTTGGGGCGGATCACTTTCCCGAAGAACTGGCGGATCCCGGTCTCGGCGGCCGGCCGGAGGATCGCCTCCTCCTCGGCGGCCGTGGTTTCGTTGACCTGGTGGTTGACCGCGGTCGTCGTGCCGCCGCGGAGCATGTCCAGCGACGAGACCTCGCTGGCGAGCCGGAGGTCGTCGACGGTCAGGTTGGACTTGAGCGGGAACAGGCAGTCGGTGATCCACTGTTCCAGCAGCATGCTGCCGCCCAGGCCCTTGCCGTAGATGTACCAATCGTGCTGGTGGGTGTTGACCAGCCCGGGCAGCACCAGGCATCCCGTCGTGTCGACGACCTTGTCCGCCGGCTCGTCGGTGAGCCGGCCCACCGCGGCGATCTTCGAGCCGTCGACCAGGACGTCACCGCCCGCCAGCAGGTCCGGCCGATCCTTGACGAAAACCGCTCCGCCGGTGAACAACGTCCTCATCAGACAGTCCTTATGATCTTGCTGGAGTCCATGAGATACAACGGGATCAGCGCGGCGACCGGGACAATGGTGAACTGCCAGAGCGCCGCCTGGGTCCAGCCCAGGGCGTCCACCAGCTCACCGAAGACGTATCCGGAGACCGCTGCTGCCACATAGTAGGTCGTGACGAACAGGCCCGCAGCCCGGCCGATGTGCTCGGGGCGGACGGATCGCTGCATCACGCTGTTGCAGTTGGTGAACAACGAGCCGAGGCCGAAGGTGGCCATGACGAACGCGGTGATGTAGTGGTACAGCGGGGTCGTGCCGCCGTTGAACACGATCCACGCGGAGATGGCCAGGCCGACGTAGGTCACGAGCAGGACCTTGCGTGGATCGAACCGGTCGGCCAGCCAGCCGGAGAACAACGAGGTCGCCGCACCCGCGCCGACCAGGCTGGTGGCCAATGCGGTCTGCCCGGCGGTGAAATGCAGTTCGCTGCGCAGATAGGTGGGGTAGAGGCCGAGGAACCCGTACACCGTCAGGCCTCCCGCGGACGTGGCGATCGCGAGGAGCTTGGTGTTGCGGTTGAACGGCGAAGCCGGGATGTGGTCGTAGTTGGTGGTGCTCGTTTGGCTGCCCACAACGGTTTCGGTGAGCCTGCGGCTGACCAGAAGTCCGATGAGGACGGTGATGGCCAGGCCCGCGCTGCCGAACGCGATGAAGGGCGCGTGCCAGGTGCCGTAGGACGTGGCCAGGCTGGTGCCGATGATCGGGCCGAAGAAGACACCCAGGCCGAACGCGAACCCGAAGGCACCCAACAGAAGCGAGCGTCGCGTGAAGAAGAACGCGCCGACGGCCGCGTAGAGCGCGGTGGCCTGCATGCCTTCGCCGATCCCGGAGACCAGGCGGTAGACGGCCATGTCCGCGAACCCGGCGGCCGTGGGCGTCAGCAGCGTGCCCACCGTGTAGACCAGGATGCTGATGAGCAACACGGTTTTCCGCGTGACCCGGTCGGCGAGGTAACCTGCGGGCAGCCCGGCCAGGGCCATGCCGAGCGTGAACCCGGTCGCCAGCAGGCCGCCCTCGGACAACGAGAACCCATACGTGGCGCGGATTTCCGGCAGCAGCGGGTAGAACACCTGGCGGTCCATCGCGTTGATCACGAAGGAGATCGCCAGCAGGCCGAACCCGGCGGCGACCACGAGCGGCGGGACCGGGGGCTTGGACGTGGCCGGTAAGGGCTGGCTGGTCATCGCGACCTCCTCGGCACGCGGAATGCGAACGATTGCACACGCTAGAGCTGCTGGTTAGTGATGTCAATGGCATGTGGACGACAAACGTTCTCTATGGCCTTGTGCTGGGAGTTCGTTGGTGCTCGGCCGGTTCCCGGAGCTAGTCAGTGAAAGTGACTGTCACTTTCTGGGTGCACTTCGTGGAAAAAGTGCTCAGTTGGTGAGCACTTTGGGCCGGAGGATGGGTTCCAGCAGTTCACGAA
>CBIMJO010001739.1:0-2093 GCA_966244135.1 uncultured Actinocrispum sp.
ACCTCCGCCGCCTGCCACGCCACGGCGCCGGTCTGCGGCAACGGGAATCCGAGCTTCATGACACTCCTTATCGAGATGTGACTAGTTCAATACTAGTCACATCTAAAAACGAAGTGCCATCGCTGGCTACCATTGACCCGTGGCTCACGACGCCGACTGCGCGGTCGCCGACGCGGCGCTGACCCGGGCATTCACCATCCTGGGCACCCGCTGGACGGCGATGCTGCTGGGCGTCCTCGGCCACGGCCCGGCCGGCTACCGCGAACTGTCGCGAGCGCTGGGCAAGGTCAGCGACTCGGTGCTCTCCGAACGCCTCACCACCCTCACCGACAGCGGCCTGGTCAGCCGGACCGTCCAGGAGGGCCCGCCGATCACGGTGACCTACCGGCTCACCACGGCCGGCGAAGCCCTCATGCCGGTCCTCGCCCAGATCTCCACCTGGGCCGACCACCACCTCCCCGCGCCCGCCCAGACCAGGCAGGCCTGAACCCCGCGGCGGCCGGCCATCGCAGCTAGACCTGTAAGTCGTTCTCGATGCGTTTGATCTGATGGCGGGCCAGCGCCAGGTTCGCCAGCTCCCGTTCGAGCACCAGGTAGAGGAACAACGACGTCTTCGTCCTCATCGGGTCCATCAGCCGGATGACGTGGTACTGCCGGTGCAGCGTGATCAGGATGTCCTCGATGCTGTCATTGAGGGCGAGCGCGGACATCACCCGGAGCTTGGAGCGGACGACCTCGGTGTTGCCCGCGGCCGCGATCTCCAGGTTCAGCCAGTCACCGCCACCGGCGGTGCCCAGCGACATCCCGCTCTCGTAGTCGACCAGCGCGACACCGACCGCACCGGAGATGGACATGCATTCCTTCAACGCTGTGTCGATGTTCATCATGAATCACTTCCTTGGATTTCGGTTCGGTTCAGTAGGCGGTGCTGTATTCCTTGACCACTCGGCGGGCGGCGGCGAAGAGCATCCCGATGTTCACCGATTTCGGGCAGACAACGACGACCACGACGTCGTCGTTGGAGTTGTTGCGGATGAACAGATGCGTGAGGTTCGTGCTGTTGACCAGGATCTCCTGGAAGTAGTGCTCCGCGGTGGACACCCCGCGCCGTTCCTTGAAAATGTCCTCGATCATGGTGACCGTGCGGCCCTGGAACAGGTCGAGCGTCGCCCCGGCGAGCAGATCCAGCACTTCCGACGGGTGACTGTCGGTGGTCTCATAGGTCAGTAACATTCCGGTGGCCATATCGACCACACCGGTGGCCAGGCACGACGGCACTTCCTGCCGCAGTCGCTTGGTCATCAGCACCACATGGTCGGCCATCCCCCGCTGGGGGTTTCCCATCGTGCTCACAATGCTGCCTTTCGTTGGCGGATCTGGAATGGGGCTAGGAGGCGAGGATCGAGCCGATCCGCTCGATCACCGGCTGGGACTCGTAGAGCAGGCGGCCGACGTTCAGTCCCTTGTCGCCCAGGACGACCATCAGCGCGACGTGCCCGATGGCGTACACGGCCATGTAGCCGCCGCTGCTGTACACCACGGTCTGCCGCAACGTGCCCTGGCCGGTCAGCTCCGCGGCCTGGCGGGCGATGCCCAGGTCCGCGGCGGCGAGCGCCGAGATGTTCGCCGGGTCGATGGTCTCGGCCGCGTCGGCGATGATGGGGATCCCGTCGGACGCGGCGATCACCGTGTCGGTGACGCCGGCGACCTGTTCCCGAAGCTGCAGCAGCTCGGCGGCCAACGCGTCATAGTCCAAGATGCTTCCTCTCTGTGTCGAAAAGGCCGAACAACCGGGAAAGGGCCCGCCACCCCGGCGTTCTCGGCTGGTTCTGTGCCTCCGGCATGGCCCGCCCCGGACTACGGGCGGGCAGCTGCCCCGGGTCGGCGTCCTTGCGCCCGGTCTCCACCCGGGGGCGCAACGAGGAGATGCGCGAGCACGGCGCGTTGATCGCGATCCCCGCGGGGGCGATCTCCAGCAGGCCGTCGCCGAGCATGCGGGAGATCTCGACGGTCACTGGGTAGACGCTGCGGCCGACCGCGAAGGCGCCGGCCATCACCGTGATGAGGAGCAGCGTGCCGCCCGCGAAGCCGAG
>CBIMJO010001740.1:0-2091 GCA_966244135.1 uncultured Actinocrispum sp.
CGTTCGGCGTCCGCCAGCTCGGCGCGGAGCAGGACGGCTGCCCGGTTGGCCACCACAACGGGGACTGCCCGCCGAGCCGCCGCCCGCTCGGCGATCCACTCCTGTTGCTGTGGCCGCATCTGCTCGCACTCAGCGAGCTCAGCGCGTGCGTTCCGCAGCCTAGCGACGCGCACCGACAATTCCCGGCCGCGAGTCAGCGCCTGCTCGGCCGCTGCGGCCGTTTCCCCAGCCAGTTTGGCTTTTTCCCGTGCCGACGACTCGGCCTGGCCCAGCCGCTCGGCGATCACCGTGAGCCAGTCCTCGTCGGCCGCGTGGTCCTCCGGCGGCTCCTCGCCGGCCGCCTGCGCCACGCGGGCGACGAGCCGCATGGCATCGGCCCGGCGCGTCTCCAGGACGCGGTACCGCTCGGTCCGCCGGTCGCGGAACCACCGCTCCACCTCCGCGAACCGGTCCGTGCCAAAGAGTTTCTCCAGCAGGTGCTCGCGCTCGGTGGTGTCCGCGCGCAGGAACCGCGCGAACTCGCCTTGGGGCAGCAGGACGACCTGGAAGAACTGCTCGGCGACCATGCCGAGCAGCCGTTCGACGGTCCTGGCCACCTCCTCGATCCGGATCAGGCCGTCGCGTTCATAACCACTCGGCGGATCTCCCACCCACACGAGTGAAACCTTGGCCTGCTGCTTGGTCATGCCGTCGCCGCGCTTCTTCGGCCGCTCGTACTCCGGGCTGCGCACGATCCGCAGCCGGTGGCCCTGGATCGTGAGTTCGAGCTTGACCTCGGTCAGCGTGTCGTTGTCGGCGTAGTCGCACCGCAGCCGCCGCGCTTCGTTGCGCACCCCGGGAACCCGGCCGAACAGCGCGAACGCGATAGCGTCGAGCAGAGTCGTCTTACCCGCACCGGTTTCGCCGTGCAGCAGGAAAAGCCCGTCCGCGCCGAGCACATCGAAGTCGACCGACTCAGTGCCCGGATACGGTCCGAACGCCGTCACTTCCAGGCTGTGCAGCCTCATTTGGTGCCCTCCGCCGCGTAGACGGCCTCAAGGGCCTCGGCCAGCCACCCTTGTTCGCGCTCAGTGGGTTCGTCCCGGGCGTCGGCGATGAAACAGCACGCCACCTCATGGTCTGTCCGGCCACGCACGGCTTCGGTGTAGCGCAAGGTCTCCCCGGCACGGCCGCCTTCCGGCTGCCATTCCATGTGCACGGCGTAGGGGAACCGCGTCTGCAAGCGGCGCAATGCATCGACTGGCCGCACCCGGTCGGTCAGGGTGACCGAGAGATAGTGGTCTTTCACCTCATCGTGTACGGGATCGGCCAGGATGTCCTCGATCGGACCAGCAATCCTGGCCAGCGGGCGCGGCACCGGAAGGCTCCGGCGCTCCACAGTAGACAGTCCGGACTCGTCAAGGTCGACGATCCACACCGACTTGTGCTGCCTCGCCTCGGAGAACGAATACGCCAGCGGACTGCCGGAGTAGCGCAGGTGGTCCGCAAGCTGTTGCGCGCCATGCAAATGCCCGAGCGCGACGTAGTCCACACCGTCGAACGTCGACCCAGGGACCTGCTCCACCCCGCCCACCGCGATCGGCCGCTCGGAGTCACACGGTTCACCACCGGTCACGAACGCGTGCGCGAGCACCACGGACCGGATTCCCGGCCGCTGCGCGAGATCCGCGCGGACCCGGTTCATCGCCTCGGTGAGCACGCCGGTGTGCCCACGTTCGGCGATGTTCAACGCTTGACGGGCGATTTCCGGCTCCAGATAAGGAATGCCGTAGAAGGCCACCGGCCCGTCCTCGTCCTGGAGCAGCACCGGACGGTCGATGTCCGCGACGCGGGTCCGCAGGTGGAGGCCGCCGGCCGCGGCGAACTCCCCGAACGCCCCCAGCCGGGGCGCCGAGTCGTGGTTCCCGGGCGTGAGCACCAGCTGCGCGCCGGCGTCACGGATCCGCGCGAGCACGCGGGCGCACACCTGCACGGCTTCGGCGGACGGCACCGCGCGGTCGTAGATGTCGCCCGCGACCACAACAACGTCGATTCGCTCGCCGGCCACGATGTCCGCCAGGCCGCCGAGCACCGTCTCCTGCTCGACGAGCA
>CBIMJO010001741.1:0-2089 GCA_966244135.1 uncultured Actinocrispum sp.
TCCTCACCGGAGCCACCATCAACATCGACGGCGGCTTCACCACCTGACCGCACCAAGGCGGGTGCGCTACTCCGCACGCACATGCCCAGTGGGACACCAACAGAACCAGGAGTGACCAATGAGGACAGTGGCCGAACTGATGCACGCCCATCTGTTCACCGTGTTCAACGAACGCGACGACGCACGGCGACGGGCAGCGATAGCCACCATCTACACCGCCGACGTCACCTTCTCCGACCCCGACGGGATCGTGACCGGACACCAGGACATGAACGCGACAGCCCAGCGACTGCTGGACCAGACCCCCACCTTCGTCTTCTCCGCAACAGGGCCGATCCTGACCAGCCACGACCTGGGCTACCTGACGTGGGGACTGGGCCCGGAGGGGCAACCACCTGTCGTACAGGGCATCGACATCGCCCTCATCCACAACGGCCTGATCAAGAACCTCTACACGTTGCTCACGACGAGCTGAACCGCGTCCACGGCGCCACTGCCCGACAGCCGGCAGTCCACGCCTGAGGCACCTTTGGACGCCAGCCCGGCTTCGCCGTCCGCGCGCCAGCGCCGCCGCCACACGTACACCGCGTTGTGCGACACCCAAAGCCGTCTGGCGATCTCTGGCACTGGCACGTCCTGGGCGAACAGCTCCGCCGCCTGCAGCCGAACCGCTTCACGTCGAGTCCGGCCCTCAGCCGTCAGCCCGCCTCCATCGGGATAGCGCACCCGACCAGATACCCCATCCACCGAGGGTCTGAGCGATTACTTCGGCGTGGCTGACGATGGCGGTGGAGCGGAGCGTGCGAAGGGGATGATCACGATCAAGAGTGCGAGCAGTGTGTAGCCGAATATGCTGCTGGTCTCGAATCCTGTGCTGAAGGCGACGCTGGTCACGCCGCATCCGATCCATCCCGCGAGGAGCGCGACGCCGAGTGGGCGAGGCCGTGCTACTGCCGCGATCGCGGGGAGGACGAGCGCCATCGTGCTTGCCCAGATGAGGGGGAGCAGGTCCTCGGCGGGCACGAAGTCCTGGTTGCGAGCGGCTACGAACTCGCCCTGGGACTCGAAGAACAGCGCTGCCGCGCCGGCGACGCCGAGAAGCACGACAAGCCAGGAAACCAAGCCGGCACCTCGGAGCGTGACGCGAACGGAACCCTTTCGTACCAGTGTGACCACGACTGCGGTCGCCGCGATGATCAGGATGACGTTGGCGATGAGGTCCAGCCACAGGCCGGCGCCGGCCTCGCCGTATTTCTTTGTTATCAGGAAGTTGATGTCGTACATGGGCCCGCTGGGTGCGGTGGCCACGGCACCCAGCAGGAGACCAGCTCCGACCGATCTCGTGCGCGGCAGGAGCAGGCAGACGCCCACCCCGATGTCCAGAGCAGTGGCGATGACCACGGACAATGTGTTGCTCGGCAGGTCCGTTAGGTGGAAACCGCCGACGAACTCCGGGAACAAGGCGAGGCAGTCCAGTACGGCACCGAGGATTGCCAGGACTCCGGCAGCGATAAGCGGGTAGTCGTCTCGCACTGGGGGAGCCGTGGTGTGGTCGGTGGCGGACTCCGTCGCCGGAGGGATCTCTGGGGGTTTCTGTCGTGGGTCGGGCTCTGGTGTTGCTGGTGCTGCAACTGGTTTCGGTGCCGGGTCGGGCAGCGGTTCTGAGGAGACCGGCGCCTGCGCGTGGATTGTGGCCGAGCCAAGTGCTTCGGCGGCCGTGGCGGCCACCGTGCGACTGTCGTCGTGGGTGAGCCGTTCGAGGGCTTGCCGGGCGCCGAGCGCCTGTCCGGCATGTCTTCCTTGCAGCAGGCGCACCAGCTCCTGGACCGCCGCCGCACGGATTCCGGCGAATGGACTGTCAATCGCATCCTGTAGTTGGTGTGGCAGCGGAGCGGGCGTGGTGACGGGGCGGGCGCGGCGGGCGATGTGCAGGTCTCCCTGTACGCCGAACGTCCACTTGCCAGGTGTCTGGTTGGGAGTGGTGGCCCGCACCTTCTCGTAGATGTAGTCGTACAGCTCATCCAGCGCGACCATGCCGTCCTGGTCACGGTCGGCATCGCCGGTCTGCAAACCTTTCACCAGGGCGCTG
>CBIMJO010001742.1:0-2085 GCA_966244135.1 uncultured Actinocrispum sp.
CTGGCGGCCCTGGTAGTTCGCCTTGTCCACCAACGGGTGCCCGATGTCCTTGAACGGCCCCAACGGGTTGTCCGCGACCGCGACACCGATGCTTTGCTGCGCCGAGAAGTAGAAGTAGTACTTGCCGTCCTTCTCCGCGGCCGTCGGCGCCCATGCATACGAGTCCGCCCACGACACGTCCGGTCCGAGGTCGAGGATCGTCGGGTGCGCGGTCCAGTCCCGCAGGTTTCGCGACGACCACACCATGAACTTCGAACTCGACCAGCCGGGCAATCCGTCGGTCGTCGCGTAGATGTAGTAGGTGTCCCCGAACCGCACGATGTTCGGGTCGGCGTTGAACCCGGGCAGCACCGGCGAACCCATCTCGACCGCGCTCACCGTCCATTCGCGCGAACTGCCGTCGGGCGCGGTCACCGTGTACGTGCGCGGCTTGCTGAAGTCCCGGACCTGCCCGTTGGCCGGGCTGATCCGGCTGCCGTCCGCGACCGCGAACCTCGGCGCGAGCCTGCGCAGATCCGTCCCAGGGCGCACCGGCAACACCATCGTGCCGTCGCCGATGATCGCCGGGACCTTCAGTGAATCCAGTGCGACCTCGGAGATCCGGGTCGAGTTGCCCGGCAGTTTGCCGATGTCGGCCGGAGTCAGCGCACGGTTCCACACCGAGACGTTGCGCATCCTGCCCTTGAAGTACCGGTCGGCCGTGTAGAGGGAACGGCCCAGATAGTTCGCCGTGGTCCGGCCGCCGCCGATCGCACCAGGCTTGACGCTCATGTCAGAGCGCGTCGCCACGCGTGCCCCGTCCAGCCACAGTTCCGCTGTACTGCCGGACAACGTGTAGGTGAGCTGGTGCCATGCCCCGCGGCTCAGTACCCGGCCCTGCGTGACGGTCTGCTCCCCCGACCAGTTCCCGGTGGTGATCGAGGCGCGATAGTCGTTGCCGGTGGCGAACAAATAACCGTCGCCCGCACCGTCGGCACCGGTGTTCCCCATGCCCCACAAGAAGTACGGAGTGGGCTGCGCGGGGTCGATCCACACCTCGGCCGCCATGCTGATCGAGTCCAGTCCGGCCATGAGGTTGTCGGGCAGCTTCACGTGATCGTCGGTACCTTCGAACGTCAGCGCACCATCCACCCTCGCCGTGCCGTTGAGCTGCGTGGCGTTGTGACCGTTGCCGGAGGTGTCAGTCAGCCGCGTGCCGTCCGCAGTTCCCGGATAGGACGCGATCAGACCGGCGGGCGTCGCCGACAGCGGCGGCGGCCCTTGGCGCAGCGCCGCCAGTTCCCGCGCACTCACCGGGATCACCGTGCCGTGCCGGGGGCTCTTGGGCAGGCTGTAGTTCGCGGGCACGCGCCACGACGGCGTCGCCAGACTCTGGCTGCCCAACGGGATATAGCCGCGGCCGCCGTACTCGTCCACGAACAGGTAGTACTTCGACCCTGATGTGTCACCGGGGTTGGCGGCGAACACCGTCGGTCCCTCCACCGCCGAAGTGCCTGCGGCGCGGCCGATGCACGACGCGGTGATCTGCCACGCCGGGTTGCGCGGGTCCCAGCCCGGCTTGTTCACGTCGTCGGTCTCGGTCAGGTCGTCGTTGCGTTCCTGGATGATGTCCGAGCAGCCGGTCACGCCGCCTTCGTCCTTGGTGAACCGGTAGAACGTGCCGCTGTCGGCGATCACCGTCGAGTCGATGCGGGACGCGCCGAAGTCCTGCCACACCTTGGGTTCGCTGAACGTCCGGAAGTCGCGGGTGGTGGCGTACAGCATCCGGTTGTACGTGTTGCCGTTGTGCTGCGGGTCGTTCGCCGCGTACAGCTTCGACGCCCAGTACACAACGTAGGCGCCCAGTTTCGGCGACCAGTACGCCTCCGGCGCCCACGTGTTGCCCGCGGTCTCCGGAGACACGAGCACATGCCGTTGATCCGACCAGGTCACCAGGTCGGTGGACTCCCAGACCTCGATCGACCGGCTGCCGTGCCGCTGCGAGTAGTCCCACGAGGTGCCGCCGCCGATGGACAGGTCGGTGGCGATCAGGAAGAACTTGTCGCCCTCGGGCGAGCGGATCAGGAACGGGTCGCGCAGCCCCTT
>CBIMJO010001743.1:0-2082 GCA_966244135.1 uncultured Actinocrispum sp.
CCGGCCAGGACCAGGGCGGCCGAGGCACGCGGGCAGGCCACGCACAAGCGCCGGTGGAACGACTGGGACCACGCGATGTCGTGGTTCGTCTCGTCATTTCCGTTGCTGGGCGCGATGGCGGCCGGGTTCACCCTGGTGCCGGACCAGGAGATCGCGCGGGCATGGGACATCTCGATCGCCGCGGTCAGCCCGGAGCACGGCGAGATCTACGTCAACCCGCACGCCGGACTGTCCACTGAGGAGTGGCAGTTCGTGCTGGCACACGAGATGCTGCACGCCGCCCTGCGGCACGACCGCCGTGCCGACGGCCGCGACCCCTACCTGTGGAACGTGGCCTGTGACTATGTGATCAACGGCTGGCTGGTCGCGATGGCGGTCGGGCACATCCCGGAAAGCAGCCTCTACGACCCCCAGCTGACCGGGCTGTCGGCGGAGTCGGTGTACGACACGCTCACCACCGACCTGCGCCGGGCTCGCAAGCTGCAGACGCTTGGCAGCCGCAGCGCCGGTGACGTTCTCGGCGACTGGCTGTCCGCGCCCGAGGCCGTGCGGCGGCGTTCCTCCCGGCGCGTGGCGTTGCCTTGGGAGATCGGCGATCGGCCCCGGCTGGTGGACCTGGACGAGTTCTACCGCCGGTCACTGACCCAGGGCCTGGAGTACCACCGCTCGGCGGAGCGTGGGGATGTCCCGCTGGGGCTCGAGGAGGAGATCCGCGCCCTGGACCACCCACCCCTGCCGTGGGATGCCCAGTTGGCGCAATGGTTCGACGAGCACATCCGCGCACCCGAACCGCAGCGCGGCTATGCTCGCGCCTCCCGCCGTCAAGCCTCCAGCCCGGACATCCCCCGCCCCGGCCGGCTTCGTCCCGAGGAACTGACGAAGCGGCCGACCTTCGGGGTGGTGCTGGACACATCCGGGTCGATGGACGCCAAGCTGCTGGGCAAAGCCCTTGGTGCCATCGCCTCCTACGCCGCTGCCCGTGATGTGCCAGCCGCCCGAGTCGTGTTCTGCGACGCCGTCGCCTATGACGCCGGCTACCTTGCCGTGGACCAGATCGCGGGCACTGTCAAGGTTCGTGGCCGCGGTGGCACCGTGCTCCAACCGGGAGTCACGGTGCTGGAGCGTGCCGCCGACTTCCCCGCCGACGGTCCGATCCTGGTGATCACCGATGCCGCGTGCGATGTGGTCCGCGTGCGCCGCGAACACGCCTTCCTGGTCCCCGCCGGGGCCAGGCTCCCGTTCACCCCCAAGGGTCCTGTCTTCCGCGTCCGGTGACACCCGCTCAGTCCCGCACCGACTCCTCGGGCGGGGACTGCCGGGGGCGGATGTGGCCCAGCAGCAGGGAGACGTCCACCTCTTCGCCCGCCTCGATCTCGGCCTTGAACACCCTGAGGAACCGGGCGACCGGGGTGAGGTCGGCGATCTCGCGCTCGCAGTGCGGGCAGCTGCCGGCGTGCTGCCGGTACTCCTCGAGCTCGCTGGGGTGCAGCACGCCGAGCAGGTAGCTGCCCGCGGTCACGGAGTGCGGGCAGGTGACCGTCATCGCATCTCCCTGGTCGTGTCCACATCGGACGATTAAGGGGGGCGAACGGCGGTGGGGGGTGACCGCCGCTCGCCCACGGGTACCGGCCCTGTGTGGACAGTGGGGAGGCCGGCGCCCTGTCTGTGGGGTCAATGACCGGGTTTCTTCTCGTCGCCGTACGGCTGCTGCGAGTTCGGCCCGTTGCCATTGCCTGTGTGGGTGGTGTCGCTCTTCTTCTGCTGACCGCGGTTGTCCGGCGGCCCAGGGGTGTCGTCCTTGGCGGAACCGTTCCCCTTGGTGTGTTCATCGCCGGCGGGCGCGTTTTGTTTCTTCGCCGCGAGCAGGTTTTCACAAAACGCCGGAACCTGCTCCTTGCCGCCCGCCGCGGCTATCAACGCACCGAACGCCGGGTTGTCCAAGGCTTTCCCGTGCTCGGCCTTGTTTCCCGCGAGTGCGGCAGTGCACAAGCCCACCAGGTCGGGCGACGGCGTGTTCTTGTCATCGTCCTTCTTGGGCGGCTTGGGCTGGTGCTTCTCGGCGTACTCTTTGGACTTCTCGAT
>CBIMJO010001744.1:0-2078 GCA_966244135.1 uncultured Actinocrispum sp.
CTTCTCGTCGCGGTCGTCCGGTTCGTTCGCGATGATCCGGATGTCGGCACCCTCGTAGTCGCGCAGGAAGCGTTCGGCCTCCTCGTCCATCTCGACACCGGTGACCCGCAGTTCGGTCGACCGGATGGCGCGGGAGATCAGCGAGGTCACGATGATCGCGAAGATGAAGAACGCCGCGATCTTCACGCCGTCGAACCGCTCCACGATGTTCGCCCCGGTGGTGTACAGGAACACGACCGTGATCACACCGAACAGGACGGACGCGCGCCGCTCGCCGAGCCGGTGCGCGACCAGGGTGACCGCCAGCGCGGCGGACGTGATCAACACCAGCACACCGGTCGCGTACGCACCACCCTGAGCGTCCACATTGGCGTCGAAGATGATGGTGATGGCGAACGCGATGACGGTGAGCACGAGGACGAGCGGCCGGGTCGCGCGGGTCCAGTCCGGCGCCATGCCGTACCGCGGCAGGTATCGGGGAATGATGTTGAGCAGGCCGGCCATCGCCGAGGCTCCGGCGAACCACAGGATCGCGATCGTGCTCAGGTCATAGACCGTGCCGAACCACTCGCCCAGGTATGAGTGCGCCAGGAACGCCAGCGCGCGGCCGTTGGCCGGCCCGCCCGGCTGGAACTCCTGCTGCGGGATCAGCAATGTCGTGGCGGCGCTGCTGCAGATCAGGAACACGCTCATGATCAGTGCGGCCACGGTGAGCAGCTTGCGGGTGTTGCGGATCCGGACGGCCGGATTGTCCACTGTGTCCTCGGGAGCGCCCTTGACCAACGGCATCACCGACACACCGGTCTCGAACCCGGACAGGCCGAGCGCGAGTTTGGGGAACACGACCAGCGCGATCGCGACGGCCATCCACCAGTTGCCGTGCTCGGCCACCAGCAGGTTGGACCAGTCCATCACCACATGCGGCGCGGTCAGCACATGCTCCAGCGCGACAACGACGACGACCGCGTTCAGTGCCAAGTAGACGATCACGAGACCGACCGCGATGCCGATCGCCTCGGTGAAACCCTTGAGGAACACCGCACCCAGCAACGCAACCAGCACCAGGGTGACCGGGACCTGCCAGCCGTGCAGGAAGTCCGGCACGAAGGGGTTCTCCAGCACGTGCGCCGTCGCGTCGGCGGCCGACAGGGTGATGGTGATGATGAAGTCGGTCGCGGCGAACCCCAGCAGTACCAGCACAAGCAGCTTGCCCCACCACTTGGGCAGCAGCCGCTCCAGCATCGCGATCGAGCCCTGACCGTTCGGGCTTTCCTTGGCCACCCGCCGGTACACCGGCAGCGCGCCGAGCAGGGTCAGCAGGACCAGCACGAGCGTGGCCAGCGGCGACACGACACCGGCCGCGAGCGCCGCGATTCCCGGCTGGTAGCCGAGCGTGGAGAAATAGTCCACACCGGTCAGGCACATGACCTTCCACCAGGGCTTGCCCTCGTGGCCGACCTCGTGCACATGCGGGCCGGAGAGCTGGCCCTGCCGTTGCGGCAGACCGGCGAGCACCCACGTGCGGAACCTGTTGTTCGTTGACACGTGGCGGGACGATAACGCAGCCCGGCCATGTGACCTGCGCTATCCCACCGGCTCCCGGCGGCGCTGAACCGGGATCCGCCGGACCGCTTCCTCGTCGCGACGGCGCACCGCGCGGATCATGGCCGCGAAGCCGTACGCCGACAAACAGACGAGCAGGAGAACCAGTGCGTCGCCGCCGGCCCGCGCGGCGAACGCATCGGGCCCGAGCAAAATGCCTGCGTAGAGGCCCCAACAGAGCACTGTCGTAGCCAAAGCCACACCGAGTGTCGTGGCCAGCGCGACCACGTCGACCGCCCCGACGAACCCGAGCAGGGCGATCGCCGGCGGCTGTCCCCGGACGATGACGGTCATCAGTCCACTGAGTACCAGCGCGATCGGGAGGCCGATCCGGGCCGGAACCAGCCCGGGATTCCTTACGCGTCCTTTACGGAAACGACGACGTTCTTGATGAAATCCGTACACCTCAGCCCATCCGGTCCGAGCCGTTGGATCAGGCACTGCTTCACCCTGTCGCAACCGGACGGTCCCGTTCG
>CBIMJO010001745.1:0-2063 GCA_966244135.1 uncultured Actinocrispum sp.
GTCGACGAACTGGTCGACGCACCCTGGATCGCCAGCCCCTCAACGGGCGCAGAGCCGCTGCTCGGTGTCTGGCCGGGCCTGCCGGGGCGAGCGCGCATCGTCCACAGTGCACGCGACTGGCTGACGAAACTGCAGTTGGTCGCCGGTGGTTTCGGCATCACCACGATTCCGGAAGGCTTGTCGCCGGTTGTCCCGCCCGGCGTGATC
Source organism: uncultured Actinocrispum sp. (assembly GCA_966244135.1). Lineage (GTDB taxonomy): Bacteria > Actinomycetota > Actinomycetes > Mycobacteriales > Pseudonocardiaceae > Kibdelosporangium. The sequence continues at coordinate 208 of CBIMJO010001745.1, forward strand.
TCCCTGCGGGTCCAGGGCGCGCCACCCGAGATCCGCAGGATTTTCGTGGCCCGGCTCCCCGGCACTGCAACGCCGGCGATCACAGCGGTCACCCAAGTGATCACCTCAACCATCCAGCCGTGACCACCACACGCCTGCAGCTAAGCCCGGCGTCCACCGTCGGCGAGTCGGATTGCTTGGGACAGGGCGTCGCGAGTGACCAAGAGCGAGCCAACCGTCGTGCCGCATGATCGAGTGACAAGCTCAATCGGCGGCGCGGCCATGACCTGCGGGCGCCACACCGGTGTCTTTACGAGCGCGGCGGCGCGTCAGTGGTGCACGTCAGCGGCACCCCTGTGGGTACCAGGCGTTCAACAGATCCAAGACGGCCGTTCGCGGCCTGTTGGGCTGGGGTCAGGTAGCCGATGAACAACTGCGTTCCGGCGGGCATCGCCGAGGGCGTGAACACGAAGGTGACCTTGCCGTCGGCGTTGCGTTGGCCCTTCATGACGCGGTCGACGCCCTTCCCGACGCCGCCCGGGCCCAGGTTCCCGTCGTCCCGCGGCCCCTTGCAGAATTCGCCGACCTTGATCAGCACCGGGAAACCGGCCTGGCGCAACGCTGCCTGCAGGCCCTCGTGGTCCTTGAAGTACTTCTCCTTGTCCCAGGTCACGCTGACCGTACCGTCCGGGTTGCTGTCCACTGTGTACGCGGCCGCGTGGACGTGCACCCCACCCGCCGCCGAACTGTCTCCTGGCGAAGGCGATGGGTCACCATAAGTCGTCACCGCGACCGCCAGACCCGCGACCACCGCCGCACCCGCCGCCCCGCCTACGAGACGGCGACGACGGCGCACACGGCCAACGGCCACGATCTGCTCGACCGGAGTGTGCATGGTCACCGCGCCCAGCGAATCCCTCAACGCGTCCAGCACCATGTCCTGGTCTTTCATGGCCTAACCTCCAAGTTCTCTTCAATGACGAAATGGCCCCGCAACGTCGTGACTGCCCGCGACAGGTGGGCGGTGACGGTCCCCTGAGCAATCCCGAGGGCCTTGGCCGTGGCCGCCGTATCGAGATCAAGGAAGACCCGGAACACGATCACTTCCCGTTGTCGCCGCGGCAGTTGACGCAGCACGGCGAGGAGCGTGGGGTCGAGCTCGCGCTCACCGGTCATGGTGTTCTCGACGTCGTGAGCGTCCTCCAGCGCGACTTCCCGCCGCCGACGACGCCACCACGACACCCGGATGTTCAGCGCCGTGCGCACGATCCAGGCACGCGGCGCGGGATGCCGGCTCACCTTCGGCCACGACATCCAGGCCCGGGTGAACGCCTCGGCCACCAGATCCTCGGCCAGCTGCCGATCACCCACACCGGCCAGGACCGCCCGCAGGCACACGTCCCGGCCAGACCGGTAGAACTCCTCGAACTCCAGCTGCCTCACGTCCCGTATACGCTTCAGCGCCCCCATCCACTTACCTCTCAGTGGCCGTCACCAAAAAAGTCCGCCCATCGGCGAACGCGGATGTTCGTGGGGTATCGAATGCTATGTGGCTGAGGCCATGTAGGCGGCGTGGATGTAGTTGGGGTGGCGGTCAAGGTTCTTGCGGGCGCGGTCGTAGCGCATGGTGGTTCTTGGGTCGGCGTGGCGGGCGGCGATTTGGACGTCGCGGAGGTCGACTCCGGCAGCCGCAGGTCTGACTCTGAGTGCGATCGCGACGTACCGGTGTAGCGGCCGAGGTACGTGGCCGCTGCCAATCGCAGCACAACATCATCATCAAGGTTCGACGGAGCTGGTTGAGGCATGCCTCAACGACAGGCGAACAGCGATCGGTTGGCTACTCGATCACACCCGGCGCGGCAGAAGAGCGCGTTGAC
>CBIMJO010001746.1:0-2062 GCA_966244135.1 uncultured Actinocrispum sp.
CAGAACAACGGGCCGGACGACGATGACGACGACGAGCGCGGTGGCCGGCGTGGCCGCCGGTTCCGTGACCGTCGCCGCCGTGGGCGTGACGGCACGACCGGTGGCGGCGGGGGTGACACCGAGGTCCGCGAGGACGACGTCCTGCTGCCCGTCGCGGGTGTGCTGGACGTGCTGGAGAACTACGCGTTCGTGCGCACCTCCGGCTACCTGGCCGGCCCGAACGACGTGTACGTCTCGCTCTCGCTGGTTCGCCGCTACGGCCTGCGCCGTGGCGACGCGCTCACCGGTCTGGTCCGCCAGCCGCGTGAGGGCGAGCAGCAGCGGCAGAAGTTCAACCCGCTGGTGCGGGTCGAGACGGTCAACGGGATGGACCCCGAGCAGGCCCGCAACCGGCCGGAGTTCACCAAGCTGACGCCGTTGTACCCGAACGAGCGTCTGCGCCTGGAGACCGAGCCGCACATCCTGTCGACCCGCGTGATCGACCTGGTGATGCCGGTCGGCAAGGGCCAGCGTGCGCTGATCGTGTCGCCGCCCAAGGCCGGTAAGACCACCGTTCTGCAGCAGATCGCCAACGCGATCGCCAAGAACAACCCCGAGTGCTACCTGATGGTGGTGCTGGTGGACGAGCGGCCGGAAGAGGTCACCGACATGCAGCGGTCGGTGGACGGCGAGGTCATCGCCGCCACGTTCGACCGTCCGCCGTCGGATCACACCATGCTGGCCGAGCTGGCCATCGAGCGGGCCAAGCGCCTGGTCGAGATGGGCACCGACGTCGTGGTCCTCCTCGACTCGGTCACCCGCCTGGGCCGTGCGTACAACCTCGCCGCGCCCGCCTCCGGCCGCATCCTGTCCGGTGGTGTCGACTCGACCGCGCTGTACCCACCCAAGCGTTTCCTGGGTGCGGCGCGGAACATCGAGAACGGTGGCTCCCTGACCATCTTCGCGACCGCGCTGGTCGAGACCGGGTCCGCCGGTGACAGCGTGATCTTCGAGGAGTTCAAGGGCACCGGCAACGCGGAGCTCAAGCTGGACCGCAAGATCGCCGACAAGCGGACCTTCCCGGCCGTGGACGTCGACCAGTCCTCGACCCGCAAGGAAGACCTGCTCCTGTCGCCCGACGAGCTGGCCGTCACGCACAAGCTCCGCCGCGTGCTGCACGCTCTCGAGCCCCAGGCCGCGATCGAGCTCCTGCTCGACCGCCTCCGCAAGACCCGCACGAACATCGAGTTCCTCATGCAGGTCGCCAAAACCACCCCCGGCACCGGCGACGACTGAGGTCCGGGCCCGGCCCGCCGGGTCGCCGGACGACGCCAGACCCGGAACGCCCCCGATCTCCTCCGGATCGGGGGCGTTTCCACGTCCAGCGGACTTGCGAGCTTTGCCTCCGGCCCCCCGAAATCCACGCTACCGCCCGGCACCGACAGGATCGGATCGGCGAGATCGACTCGGGAGCGGTTGTCCCCAGGGGTAGTGGCTGTCCACAGATTCCTTTGCGTGCCAGTTGGGCCCGGTTCAGGTCACTAGGCTGGATTCCGGGGGCCGGAGGCGTCCAAAGGACCACTGACCGCAGTCCGGCGCCGGGGTGGGCGCGGCTATCGCTGGGGCTGCTGGATAGGCGCGGAGCCAGCCTGGAGTGTGGGTTGGTGGCGGGCGCGGCCGTTGCCGGGCATGGGGATTGGATGGGCGTGAGCGTGATTGGCGGGCGGTGCCTGGGGTGGAGCGGAGTGGGTTGGTGGCGGGCGGGGCAATTGCCGAGCATTGGGGCCCAGGATAGGCGCGGAGCGTGAATGGCGGCGGGCGATGCCTACAGGAATGGTGACGCTGAACTGCAGGAACACGTTGCGGGCCGCCGAAGCGACCGCCTCGTGGAAAGCCGCGTCAGCCGCGGCGAACGCGGGGCGGAGTGCGGGTTGATGGGCGAGGAGTAAGCCTGGAATGCACGGTTTTCGGCAGGGGCTGTCGCGGGACGCCGAGCGAAAGGGCCTTAACGCGGTTCGATGTGTAGAGCGCCTGCGCGACCTGCAGTAGGCACTGAGCGCGGTTCGGTTTTACATGAGTGGCG
>CBIMJO010001747.1:0-2058 GCA_966244135.1 uncultured Actinocrispum sp.
GCATCCGCCGGCCGGCCCGCGAGGCCAAGGCCGCCCGCGGGTACGTCCGTGACTTCGGCGTGCGCTGCCACGACGTGCACCAACAGGCAGGCACCCTCAGTGGCGGCAACCAGCAGAAGGTCTCCCTGGCCCGTGCCCTTGCCGCCGGCCCCACCGTCCTGCTGATCGACGAACCCACCCAAGGCGTCGATGTCGGCGCGAAGGCCGAGATCCGGGAACTACTCCGCCGTGCCGCCGGTGAGGACCGCGCGGTGGTCATCGCGGCCTCGGAGTTCGAGGACCTGATCGGCCTCGCCGACGAGATCGTGGTCATGCGCGCCGGCCGGATCGTCGCGTCCCTCGACGGCCACACCACGACCTACCGCGAGATCCTCCACCACGCCCTGCCCTGAGGGGTCAGGCCTGGAAGGGGGCGTGGACCATCCAGATGCCGACGGCGGGTTCGGTGCCGGCGTTGAACAGCCGGTGCGGGGTGGACGAGTCGAAGTAGATGGAGTCGCCCGGGCCGATCTCCGTGGTGTCGAAGCCGACAGTCACGCCGAGGCGGCCGCTGAGCAGGTAGCCGAACTCGTGGCCGTTGTGGGTCTGGCGCAGGCCATCGGGGCAGGACGCGCCGCCCACGTCATAGGTGATCTTGAGGAAGTCCACGCCGGTCACGTCGCACGGGGTCAGGCGTTCCCAGGTGATGCCGCCCTCCAGCCGCAGCGTGCCGCGGGTCGCGCCCGGCTGGACCAGCGGGGCGCTGATCAGCTTCCGCGTCATCGCGGCGAACCCGGCTGTCGCGGAGCCGCCGACCGGCACGGTGACGAACTCGGGCTCGGGTGCGGTCTCGAACAGCTCGTCCACCGTGAGGTTCAGGTGTTGAACGAGGGCGTACAGCGTGGCCACCGACGGGCGGGCCTTGCCGTTCTCGATCTGGCTGACCAGGCTCGGCGACACGCCCGCCTTGCGGGCCAGCTCACGGACGCTGATGCCGGCCTCGGTGCGCCCCTCGCGCAGCCGCGTGCCGATGTCCCCCAAGACGGTCCCGTGCTCGCCTGCCACCGGCGGTCTCCCTCGACGCTCCAGGCCCGGGTTTCCGGCGAAGTTGGTCCGGACCGTTGACTTTCATCGTACACAGCTGCATGGTGTTTCACCATGGTGGACATTGAACACCGCGAGACGCGCAATAGCGTTCAACGAAGCTTAACGATGACGGTGCGGCGGTGGGCCCGGGGCGGCCGCGCCGAGCTGCAGATCCTCGTCGCACTGGTGGCCCTGGCCGTGCTGTTCACGCTCAGCCAGGGCGCGATGTTCGCCGACCTGACCAACCTGGACAACATGTCCCGCGAGGGCAGCATCCTGCTCGTCGTCTCGGTCGGTCAGATGTTCGCCCTGGTCGTGGGCGGGTTCGACCTGTCGGTCGCGGCCACGATGGGGTTCGCCAGCACGATCTCCGCGCTGCTCATGCAGGGCGGTGCCGCGCCGGGCACGGCCATCGCCGCGGGCCTCGGCTGCGGCGCGCTGATCGGCGCGGTCAACGGGATCCTGGTTGCCTACCTGCGGATCAGCCCGTTCGTCGCGACCTTGGGCATGCTGACCTTCCTGACCGGCTACGCCAACCTGCTCGCCGGCGGCCAGTCGGTGTCCGGGCTGGACCCGGTGTTCATCGAGTACCTCGGCGGCGGCGACTGGGGCCCGCTGCCCGCCGGGGTCGGCGTGGCGGTGATCGTGCTGGTCCTGGCGTGGGTGATCACCGCGCGCCTGCGGTTCGGCCTGTACCTGTTCGCGGTCGGCGGCAGCACCGAGGCCAGCAAGCTCGCCGGTGTCCCGGTCGCCGCGGTGCAGGCCACCGCGTATTGCCTGTGCGGCACGCTGTCCGCGCTGGCGGGCCTGTTGCTCTCGGCGCGGGTCGGCATCGGCCAGGCCGCGCTGGGCCTGAGCTACGACCTGCTTTCCATTGCCGCCGCGGTGATCGGGGGAGTGGCGATCGGCGGCGGCGCCGGGCGGTTGTCCGGGGTCGTGCTGGGCGTGTCGCTGTTCACCGTGCTGACCACCGGCCTGGACATCGGCGCGGTG
>CBIMJO010001748.1:0-2046 GCA_966244135.1 uncultured Actinocrispum sp.
GATTCGGGCTGGTTGGCGTCACCGCTCGCGCGTATGGTCGTTGGAACCCGTGAAGGCTACTCGCCGGTACGGTGAATCAGCACGGAGGACATGAGGATGCAACGGCTCGCTCGCAGGCTGGCCGCCGCTTTCGCGGTGGTGTTCGTCGTCGTGACGAGCGGCCTGCTTGGGGGCAGTACGGCGGTCGCGGCATCCCCGGTGGTCATCGGCTCCTGCGCGACCACGGTCGAGGGCGCCCCCGGCACCCCGATCCAGCTGGCGCCCGCCGCCGTGCTCGAGCCGGTGGTGAACGTGGTCCGGGCGCTCGACCCGCTGAACCTGATCACCCCCACCGTGAAGTCCAGCCTGGCCAAGCTGCCGCCGATCCCGATCGGCGCGATCCCCACCGGCACCGGCCTCATCACCGCGGGACAGATCAGCAACGCGGTGGTCGGTGAGCTGAAGAAGATCCCGGTCCTCGGCACGATCATCGGCGCCGTCGCTGACGGCGTGCAGAAGGCGTTCAGCGGCATGTGCGGTGTCACCGTCAAAGCGGTGAACACCGGCGCCGGGAACCTCCAGGACGCCACCTCCAAGGCCGCTGACGCCGCCAACGCCGGCGCCGCCAGCATCGGCATCGCCCCACGCAGCTCCGGCGGCGGTGGCGGCACCCAGCCCGGCAAGCCCGCTCCCGGCACCCCCGGCAACCCGCAGGGTGGCAACGGCGGCGGTGTCGCGCCCGGCAGCGGCGGCCTCGGCGCGAACTTCCCGCTGGTGCCCGGCGCGGGCGGCTCCGGCATCCCGTACCTCAGCGGCTGGGACTACGGCCGCTCGCCGATGACCGACTACAGCTCCATCCCGTTCGCACAGGCCGGCCTGTACTCCCCGTCGCCCGGCATCCGGTACGGCGGCGGCGTCCCCGGCTACAGCCCCCAGTTCGGCATCCTAGGCACCGACACCCCACCGTCCGACGGCGTCCAGGCCGCCGGCCACGCCGAGGCCCTGGGCGGCGTCCCCGGCCGCGACATCGACATCTCCGTGCTGATCGCGGTCCTGGCCCTCTCCGGCGTCACGGCTGCCCTCGTTCGCACCTGGGTCTTGCGTAAGGCAGCGGCCTGACCCCCTGCTCAACCACCCTGGCCTGGCCGCCCGAGCGAAGCGAGGGCAAACCAGTGCTGTACTCTTTTTGGCCGTAGACCCTCCTGCCATGGAGAGACCATGGCCGCGAGTCCACAGGAGGTGAGTGGTCTTCATGCGTCATTACGAGGTAATGATCATCCTCGATCCCAGCACCGACGAGCGCAACGTGCAGCCGTCGCTGGAGAACTTCCTCAACGTGATCCGCAACTCCGGCGGTTCCGTGGAGAAGGTCGAGGTCTGGGGCAAGCGCAGGCTCTCGTTCGAGATCAACAAGCAGGCCGAGGGCATCTACGCCGTGCTGGACGTGAACGCCGAGCCCGACGCGGTGAAGGAAATGGACCGGCAGCTGTCCCTGTCCGAGTCGATCCTGCGCACGAAGGTGCTGCGCCGCGTCGACAAGAAGCGACCCGCGCGCGTCTGATCCCGGTCAGCGCACAGCAAGGAGAGCCGATATGGCAGGCGACACGGTTATCACGGTGGTCGGCAACCTGACTGCCGACCCGGAACTGCGGTTCACCTCATCGGGTGCTGCGGTGGCCAGCTTCACGGTGGCCTCCACGCCCCGCACCTTCGACCGCCAGAGTGGCGAGTGGAAGGACGGCGAGGCGCTGTTCATGCGGTGCAGCATCTGGCGGCAGGCCGCGGAGAACGTGGCCGAGTCGCTGACCCGCGGCGCGCGAGTCATCGTCTCCGGCCGGCTCAAGCAGCGGTCGTACGACACCCGCGAGGGCGAGAAGCGCACCGTCATCGAGCTCGAGGTCGACGAGGTCGGCCCGTCGTTGCGGTATGCCACGGCCAAGGTCAACCGCGTCAGCCGTGGTGAAGGCGGCGGCGGTGGCTTCGGTGGCGGTGGCGGCGGCAACGGTGGTGCACCGAGCCGTCAGTCCGCGCCCGCCGACGACCCGTGGGGCTCGGCCCCGCCGGCCG
>CBIMJO010001749.1:0-2027 GCA_966244135.1 uncultured Actinocrispum sp.
ATCTACGGCACGCCGGGGGAGCGGCCCGAGGACCTGCAGGCGTCGCTGGACGCGGTGCTGGACGCCGGGGCCGACCACGTCTCGGCGTATGCGCTGATCGTCGAGGAGGGCACCGCCCTGGCCCGCCGGATCCGCCGCGGCGAGCTGCCCGCGCCGGACGACGACGTGCTGGCCGAGCGGTACGAGCCGGTCGACTCGGTGCTCTCGACGAGCGGGTTCCGCTGGTACGAGGTGTCCAACTGGGCGGCGTCGGCGGCCGCCCGCTGCCGGCACAACCTCGGCTACTGGCGCGGCGACGACTGGTGGGGAGCCGGACCGGGCGCACATAGTCACGTCGGTGGTGTGCGGTGGTGGAACATCAAACCTCCCGCTAAGTACGCGGCCGTTCTGGCCGACGGAAAATCACCGGCAGTCGCACGCGAGATCCTGTCCGAAGAAGACATCAGGGTGGAACGGGTGCTCCTGGAGCTGCGCCTGGCCGAAGGCGTTCCGCTCGACATTCTCGACGAACCCGGTGTGGCGGAAGCGAAAGCGGCGGTCGGCGACGGCCTGCTGAGTCAGTACGCCTTCGACGCGGGTCGTGCGGTACTTACTGACGAAGGCCGCCTGCTGGCGGATGGGATCGTCCGGCGCCTCCTGCCATAATCCAGCGTGGGCGCTGAATCCAGCAATTCCCCTAGCACCACAGACGATTAGATCGACCATTATGGTCATACTGTTCACGACAGAAAAAAAGTCGTCCCCAAGGGGAAAAAGTCGTGGGTATGCCGTGGTCAACAACTGGATCAGTCAGTAGCATCGGCAGCCACAAATCGGGAACGGACACGGGCAGGTGATCCTTGCCGCCAAACACCCACCGTGCCCATGGACGCTCCGTGGCCGGCCGGGTGCCTGGACACCGGCAATCGTCACGGGGGATTTTCGCTACCCAAATCAGGACAGTCGACAGGCGGTAGTTCATGGACTGGCTTCACCGTGGAGGACGGATTGTTCGTTCTCTTGTGGCGCTGCTGGCAGTACTCCTGGCGGTCGCGTGCTCGTCGTCCGGCCCGGACGGTGGCGCGCCCGCCCGCACTCCCGAGAAGCCGCACCTCAAGCTGGGCATCCTGCCGGTGCTCGGCGCCGCTCCCGCGTTCCTCGCGCAGGAGTCGAACTTCTTCCGCGACGCGGGCCTTCAGGTCGAGTTCGTCACCATCCAGGGCGCGGGCGCGGCGATGGACTCGCTCGCCAAGGGCGACCTGGACATGGTCTTCGGCAACTACGTCTCGTTCTTCGCCGCGCAGTCCAAGGGAACGGCGTCCATCAAGTTCGTCGCCGACGGCTACTTCGCCCAGCCGCGGACCTGGATGGTGCTGGTGCCCAAGGACTCCAAGCTGCACAAGCCGGCCGACCTGTCCGGCAAGCGGGTCGCGGTGACCACCACGAGCAGCCTCGCGGACCTCACCATCAAGGCCGTGCTCAGCACCACCGGCAGTCAGATCCAGCCGCTGAGCTTCTCCGAGATGTCCTACACGGACATGGGCACCGCGCTGACGAACCACACAGTGGACGCCGCGCTGCTGTCCGAGCCGTACATCACCGACGTGGCCAAGAAGACCGGTGCGATCCCGCTGTTCGACGCGGCCTCCGGGCCCACCGCGGACATGCCGATCTCCGGCTACTCCACAACGGACAAGTTCGCCTCGGCCAACCCCAACACCATCACCGCGTTCCAGCAGGCACTGAGCCGGGGCGCGGAGATCGCGGGCACCGACCGCGGCCGGGTCGAGCAGGTCATCCACAAGTTCGCCGGCGTGGACGAGCAGACCGCGGCACTGTGCACGCTCGTCGGCTACCCCACCCGGATGGACCCGCGCCGGTTGCAGCGGGTGCCCGACCTGATGTCGGCATACGGGCTGCTCAAGACCAGGATCGACGCCCAGTCGATGATCCTGCCGAGCGCCATGGGCGACCAGGTCAGCTCCGGCTGACCCGGTCCGGGATGTCCGCGGGCGCCATTATCGGGTGTCGCCTGTGGACATCCGCTT
>CBIMJO010001750.1:0-2021 GCA_966244135.1 uncultured Actinocrispum sp.
CATCCCGCATCGCAGCCTGCACCCGGTGTTCGCCAGATCGTATGACTGGCACTCGTGCGTTCACCAGACCTGGCTGACTGTCCGCCTGCTTTCCGCTTTCCCTGAGTTACCCAGTGCTCCCGCAGCGGGTGAGGTTCTCACCGCATTGGTCACCCCGGAGGGCTGCGCCACCGAGGCGGCGTTCTTCCGCGGCCCCGAGGGCAAGTACTGGGAGCGGCCGTACGGGTGGGCGTGGCTGCTGGCGTTGGACGCCGCTCTCGACGGGACCCAGTGGTCCGTCGCCCCGATCGCCGGCGCGATCCGGGACCGCTGGCTGGAGTGGATCACCGTCGCGCACCTGCCCGTCCGCGTCGGCACGCACGGCAACACCGCGTTCGCCACCGGTCTCGTGCTCGACGCCGCCCGCGCCAAGGGCGACACCGAGCTGGTGCACGAGTGTGAGTCGGCCGCGGTGCGCTGGTACTTCGCCGACACCGGCTACGGCGGGTTCGAGCCGGACGCCGCCGACTTCCTGTCCCCCGCGCTCACCGAGGCCGACCTGATGCGCCGGGTCCTGGACAGCGCCGAGTTCGGCCACTGGTTCGCGGCGTTCCTGCCCGACCTGGACGCCGACCGGTGGCACGGGCTGCGGGAACCCACCCAGGTCCGGCACCCCAACGACCTCTACGGCGCCCACCTCGCCGGACTCGCCCTGTCCCGCGCGTGGGCCTGGCGCAACATCGCTGCCGCTTTGGGGGACCACCCGTACACGAAGCTGGCCGCGGACGCCGCTGAGGCGCACGCGACCATGGGCTGGGAGTTCGTGTTCGGCTACGACTACGCCATCGAGCACTGGCTGGGGACGTTCGCCGCCTACCTGGAGCTGGCGACCAGCTGAAAGATCCGCGCGGTGTGCATGTACGGGTGACGGCCGGTCAACGCCAGCTCCAGCCGTTCCAGCTCGGCGTAGAACTGGGGCTCGTGTCTCCGGTCGTCATCCGTGATGTAGTCGTTCACGCACCTGATGCCGTAGTGCGCCTGGACCGAGCACCCGAGCTCCTCCAGCACCACGCTGACACTTTCGGCAGTATGAAGATTGATAGTGGTGCCGAAGATATCTGTCAGCTCCTCGACGGCATCCACTATCGCGAGGGCGTCAGCGACGTCGTGCCGCCGGATGGCCGCCAGCAATGGTGATGCGTGCCGGTTGATCGCCATCACCGAGAGAATCCCGTTGGGCCGCAACGATCTCACCGCGGACTTCAGCGCCGCCGAGGGATCTGCCTGATACTGCAACAGGTTGTGGCACAGGACGACGTCGTAGTCGGCGTCGGGCATGTCCGTCGCATCGGCCTCCACGCACGTGACCTGCACGCCATGGGCTTTGGCCCGGTCTTGCGCGGCGGCGAGCATGGCCGGGGCGAAGTCCACGATGGTGACGTCATGTCCTTGTGCCGCAAGCCTGATCGCGTCGCCGCCGTCCGCGCCCGCGAGGTCGAGGATCCGGCTGCGCGGCGGGATGTGCTTGGCGAGGTTGACTTCCGCCAGGGTGAAGCGAAGCCGTCCCCACGGGCTGTCCTGCCATTCCCGCCAGGTGGTGAGGGCGGCCTCGAACATCTCCGGCGTGTGCGTCACTCGGCCGACACTAGCGCGAGGTCCTCCTCCTGCGATTTGGGCGAACGAGCGGCGAGCAACAGCAGGACGACGGCGCCTGCGGCGATGATCGCGGCCACCGGAGCCAATGCCAGCACACCAACGGTGCTGATCACCAGGCCGCCGAACACACCCGACAGCCCCGCGCCGAGGTAGATCGCGGACGCGTTCAACGACAGCAACAGCCCGGAGTTCGTCGGCGACAACTCGATCAGCCAGTTCTGGATCGGCGGGTTGACCGACCAGGTGAACAGGCCCCACACGAACATCACGACAGCGGCACTCACAGCAGTGGTAGCAGTCAACGGCAGTGTCGCCAGGATGAGCGTGAACACGATGAAGACGACGGTCAACGGGCCTCGGCTACCGAACCTGTCGGTGATCCGCCC
>CBIMJO010001751.1:0-2020 GCA_966244135.1 uncultured Actinocrispum sp.
CTACGGCCAGGCCCCGCACGCCAAGACCGGCGCGCTGAAGCTGGAACGGGACACCTCCGAGTTCGGCCTGTTCCACCTGGCCCTGGAGGCCGATCTGCCGGTGCTCGCGGTGTGCCGCGGGCTGCAGCTGGTCAATGTGGCCCTGGGCGGGACGCTGCACCAGCACGTGCCGGACGCGGTCGGCTCGGACTCGCACAACCCGACGCCGGGTGTGTTCAGCAGCAACGAGGTGAAGCTCGCGCCCGGAAGTGCGGTGGCCGGGCTGATCGGTGACCATGTCACTGTGCGCTGCCACCACCACCAGGCGATCGATCAACTCGCGACCGGGCTGGTGGCCACCGGCTGGGCGCAGGACGGCGTGATCGAGGCCGCCGAGCTGCCCGAGGCGGCCTTCGTCGTCGGGGTGCAGTGGCATCCGGAAGAGGACTCGGCCGATGTCCGCCTGTTCGAAGGACTGGTGCGGGCCGCTAAGAGAAAGAACGCGTCTTGACCACATCGTTCGACGTCATCAACCCGGCCACCGAACAGGTCGTCCGGACCGTGCCGCTGACGTCCACCGAGGACACCGACGCGGCGATCGCGCGGGCGCACGCGGCCTGGCCCGAGTGGCGTGCCGTGGCGCCCGCCGACCGCGCCCGGCTGCTGCGCCGGTTCGCCGCGGCCGTGGACGCCGACCGGGAGAACCTGGCCCAGCTGGAAGTCACCAACTCCGGGCACACCATCGGCAACGCCCGCTGGGAGGCGGGCAACGTCCGGGACGTGCTGGAGTACTACTCCGCCGCGCCGGAGCGCCTGTTCGGCCGCCAGATCCCGGTTCCCGGCGGGGTTTCGGTGACGTTCGCCGAACCACTCGGTGTGGTCGGCGTGATCGTGCCGTGGAACTTCCCGATGCCCATCGCGGGCTGGGGTTTCGCGCCCGCGCTGGCCGCCGGCAACACGGTTGTCATGAAACCTGCCGAGTTGACGCCGCTGACGGCCATCCGGCTCGGTGAACTCGCTCGTGAGGCGGGCATCCCGGCGGATGTGTTCCAGGTGCTGCCGGGCAAGGGATCGGTTGTCGGGCAACGGTTCGTGGATCATCCGTTGGTGCGCAAGGTGGTCTTCACCGGGTCCACCTCGGTCGGCAAGCAGATCATGGCCGGGTGCGCCCAGCAGGTGAAGCGGCTGACCCTGGAGCTGGGCGGGAAGAACGCCAACATCGTGTTCGCGGACGCCGACCTGGAGAAGGCCGCGGCCACCGCGCCCTACGGCGTGTTCGACAACGCCGGGCAGGACTGCTGCGCGCGGTCCCGGATCCTGGTGGAGCGCAAGGCTTTCGACCGGTTCATGGAGCTGCTGGAGCCCGCGGTCAAGGGTGTCGTCGTGGGCGACCCGGGGCTCGAGGCGACCGAGATGGGGCCGCTGATCTCGGCTGCCCATCGGTCCACTGTGTCCTCTTACGTGCCGTCGGACGCCCCCGTGGCGTTCCGCGGAAACGCGCCGGACGGGCCCGGGTTCTGGTTCCCGCCAACGGTTCTCGCGCCGGTCCCGGTCACCCACCCCGCGGTGACCGAGGAGGTGTTCGGACCGGTGGTCGCGGTGCTGCCGTTCGACGATGAGGCGGATGCGTTGCGGCTGGCCAACGACACCGAGTACGGGCTGTCCGGGTCGATCTGGACCCGCGATGTCGGCCGGGCCCTGCGGGTCTCGCGTGGCGTCGAGGCCGGCAACCTGTCGGTCAACTCGCACTCCTCCGTCCGGTACTGGACCCCGTTCGGCGGGTTCAAGCAGTCCGGGCTGGGCCGCGAGCTGGGGCCGGACGCCGTGGCCGCCTTCACCGAGACCAAGACCGTCTTTTTCGCCAACGACTGAGGAGCTTCAATGCGGTTGCAGGGCAGGGTGGCGGTCGTCACCGGCGGGGGCAGCGGGATCGGGCTGGCATCCGTGCGGCGGCTGGCCAGTGAGGGCGCGAAGGTCGTCGTCGCCGACATCGACGCGGACAGCGGCAAGACGGCCGCCGACGAGGTCGACGGGCTGTTCG
>CBIMJO010001752.1:0-2011 GCA_966244135.1 uncultured Actinocrispum sp.
GCAGCGCCATCTCGCGCCGGACGTCGGAGCCCTCCGGGTTCGCGGCGGCCTCGACGTAGAACAGGACGTCCATTGTGGACGGTTCCGGGCGCAGCCACATGTTGCGCGGGTTGAGGCCCTTCACCGGGGTGCCGTCCGGGCGGTAGATCAGGCCCTCACATTGGAAGCCGACCATCTTCTCGTCGAAGCCGAGGTCGACAATGGCCTCCACGGTCTGCCCCGCCCACTCCGCGGGAACCGTTCCCGAAAACCGGAACCAGCTCGTTCCCCACGCAGGTCCCCATTGATAGCCGGGCTTGCACGGTTCATAGGAAGCGTTGAGGCCCTCGGCGACGGGCACGGGTTCACCGGGCACGTTCCACACAGCGAGATCGAGCGGCACGAACCGCGGATACACAGCGGGTTTGATGCGTTCGGCCAGGACGCGGGTGATCCGGTCCTCGACCAGCTTGCGGTCATCGTGCATCGGCCCGTACCTCCACCACGTCCGTGATGCCGCGTGCGGCAAGGTGTTCAGTGTCCCCGGCTTGCGAGGCGAGCACCACCGCCGCACGGACTCCCTTGTCCGCCAACGCCATCCACGCCTCGAAGAACTCGCCACCCGGGCCGCACGTCGACCGGCCGGGAGCGGTCCGCTCATCCCCCACGTCCAGCACCAACGCCGTCTGTCTGGGCTCGAGCGACCGCCTCTCCGCGATGACGGCCGCGATCCGCCGGGCCATCGGCTTGACCTCGCGATCGGAGGTGAGCAACCCGAGGCTGTACTCCAGTTCCGGGAAGTCCGCCAGCTCGCGCGAGACGTCGTGCGAGCACCACCAGGTGACGCCCCACAACGACGAGCAGGTCAGTACATTGTGGATGGTCTGTGTGGCGAACTCCGGGACCAGATCGGCGGGAACGTGCGGGCTGGGCGCGCCGACCTCCTGCAGCCACACCGGCCGCGCGGGATCGACGGCCCACGCGGCGGCGAGTTCCACCTGGTACTCGGCGTGCCGGACACTGGCAGTGGAGAGCGGGCCGTACCGCTGCACGGTTCCGTTGAACACCCACGAGTGCACGTTGGTCGCCGCCCCGAGCCGGGCGGCGTGCGCGGGCGTGAAAGGGTGGCCGTCCTGGTACCACACGGCGTCGTACTCGCAATGCGTGTGGAACCCGCCCGGCGCACCACTTTCACACGCGGCCAGCAACCCGGTCAGCCAGTCCGCGGCCTCGTCGACGCCGACCGGGTCCGCGTCCGGATGGGGCTTGTCGGAGAACTGGTTGAACTCGTTGCCCAGGCTCATGCCGATGAAGTTGGGCCGGTCGCGCAGGGCCTCGGCGAGAGTCCGGAGGTAGTGGGCTTGACCGGAGACGACCGCGGGATCGGTGAACAGGTTGCGCCGGTGCCAGGTCACCGTCCACGAAGGACGGAAGTCGAAGCTGGACAGGTGTCCCTGCAACCCGTCGACGACCACATCGAGGCCACGATCGCCAGCAGCGTCCACAAGGGACACCAGCTGGTCGACCGCGCGCGGCCGGACCAGTGCCCGGTTGGGCTGGAACACCGGCCACAGCGGGAAGACCCGGATGTGGTCCAGACCCAGTCCCGCCAAGGAATCCAGGTCGGCCCGCACGTCGTCCAGGTCGAAGTCCAGCCAGTGGTGGAACCAGCCGACCGACGGGGTGTAGTTCACTCCGAACCGCACTAGCCCTTCACCGCTCCCTCTCCGACGCCCCTGAAAAAATATCGCTGCAGCGCGAGGAACAACGCGATCAAGGGCGCCACCGCGATGATCGTGCCCGCGGCGATCAGGCGCTGGTCGCTGGCGAACGTGCCCTGCAGGTAGTTCAGGCCGATGGTCAGCGTGTAGTTGCCGGGGTCGCGCAGCACGATCAGCGGCCACAGGAAGTCGTCCCAGCTGAACATGAACGAGAAGATCGCCACCACCGCGATGGTGCCCTTCACCGAGGGCACCGCGATCCGGGCGAACCGCTGCCAGGAGTTGGCGCCGTCGATCATCGCCGCGTCCTC
>CBIMJO010001753.1:0-2011 GCA_966244135.1 uncultured Actinocrispum sp.
TGGGTAAGGCGTGCAGCGGAAGTCCTGGTCCAGCCGGGCGATCGACTTGGGCAGCCACGAAGCCTGGGTGAACGGGATATGTTCACGGGGTCAACATATCCCGCTGGGGTGCACCGATGCTTGTCGCTGGTAAACCATTGCCAGGAAAGGAATCGCGGCCGAGTGACCCGTTGGGCCACTCGGCCGGTGGCGGCTCAGCTGATCGCGAAGTCGTCCGCGAAGACGTTGCCCTGGGCGTACCAGCCGTGCACGAACACGGTCACCGCGCCGGAAGCGCCGGTGGTGAACGGAACCGACAGCTGGGTCCAGCCGCTGGAGGAGGTCCAGGTGGTGGCGTTGGCGCCGCCGCGGACGCCGATGTAGGCGAAGTTGCCCTGCACCCAGGCCTTCAGGGTGTAGGCGTGGTTGGGCTGCAGGGTGACCGCCTGGGTGGCCTCACCGGTCTGCGATGAGGTCGCGGTGACCTGCAACGCGTGCGTGCCGGAGTGGACGGGCGAGGCGACGATCGTGTCACCGGGGGCCGACCACGGGGTCAGGATCCCGGCTTCGAAGCCCGCGTTGACGATCCCGCCGGTGGGCGTGCTTCCGTTGATTGTCAACGTGTAGCTGGCGGTGTGGGTCGCGGCCGCGGACCGTCCGGTGACGGTGAGCGCGTAGCTGCCCGGTACCGCCGCGGAGGTGGTGGCGATGTTGAGTGTCGCGGAACCGCCTGCGGTGACTGAGGTTGGGTTGATCGTCGCGCTAACACCGGCCGGAGCACCGGAAACGGTGAGCGCCACGGACTGTGCGGTGCCCGAGGTGACGGCGGTGGCGATCGACGCCGAGGTCGACGCACCCGGGTTCACCGCGCCCGAACCGGGGTTGACCGCGAGCGAGAAGTCGTTGCCGGGGTTGGGGTTTCCGCCGCTGAACGGCGCGAATGTGTGGGTGAACTGCCAGGTGCTCTGGGAGATGCCGGAGCAGTTGTCCTGGCCGCCGGTGCCGGGGCAGCCGCCGTTGTCGCGTTGCAGGGCCCAGAAGGACAGCGTGTTGATGCCTTTGTTGACGGCCCAGTTGTAGACGGTGGTGGCGTCGGCGGTGGTGAACGTTTCGGCGGGGCCGAAGTCGTCGATGCCGAGCATCTCGGTGATGCCGACCATTGCCCACAGCTGCGCCTGGGTCTTGCCCGGGTAGAGCGAACCCAGTTGCCGCACCAGGCCTTCGGCGGAGGTCTGGGTGTCCTGCGCCATCTGGTGTGGCTGGTTGTCGTAGTAGTCGAAGGTCATCATGTTCACGACGTCGATGCGCGCGTTGTTGGTCACTGCGTTGCGCAGCACGGCAAGCCCGCTGTCAGCCAGGCCTTGCGTCGTGGTGGGCAGGGTGTAGGAGAACTGGATCGACCGGCCGTTCGCGGCGGCCCAGTCCTCGACCTGCTTGACCGCCTTGTTGCGCCGGTCGATACCGCCGCTGTTGGTCAGTGAGTTGTCTTCTATGTCCAGATCGATGCGGCTGATGTTGTACGTGGTGATCAGGCTTTGGAAGACCGCCGCGATCGAGCTGACGTTGGTGCAGCTGTCGGCGATCTCGGTGCCGGTGTTGTCGGCGGTGAACCCGCCGAACGACGGGATGACGTCGCCGCCGTTGGCGCGGATGGTGGTGATGTCGGCGCCGAACGTCGAGGACGCGATCGGCATCCCGGTGTCGCCGTTCCAGTACGCCGTGCAGGAGCCGCGGGTGGCGGCCTGCAGGAAGGCCATGGTCAGGTACTTCGCACCGGACTGCTGGGCCAGCGCCGCCGGGCTTTCGCCCGTCCAGGCCTCGAAATACGGCGCGAACACGTGGGCGGGCCGGGCCGCGTGGGCCGTTCCCGCGGTGGCCACTGCGAGGCCGAGGCCGGTGGAAATGGCCGTGGCCAAGGACAGCAGCCTCTTGGTCAGTCGCATGGGCGTGCTCCAGGGGCCGGGGTGGGACGCCGCGTGCGTCGCGCCCCGTCACGAGGTTGGCCCAAAACGTGTCGACATCCTCCGCAGCG
>CBIMJO010001754.1:0-2004 GCA_966244135.1 uncultured Actinocrispum sp.
TGTACAGACTGGTCTACTAGCCCCTGGTGTGAATGGGCCCCCTCGTGCGTCACGAGGGGGCCTCTCGTTTCTACCTGGGCAGGGTGCATCCCGGCAAGGTCAGAGTGAACTGGTTGCCGGTGCCGATGCAGGCGGAGATGTTGTAGATCTCCTGGGCGTAGTTGATGCCCTGACGCACGGTCACCTGGCCGGTCTGGCTGACCTCACACGGGTTGTTCAGCGTGCACCGGCCGCCGTCCTCGTTGCCGGTGTTGTTGATCGCCACGACCTTGCCCGTGCCGTCGAGCACCGGGGAACCCGAGGTGCCGCCGATGGTCTGGCACGCGGAGGTGTAGCGGACCGAGTCCTTCCAGGTCCAGGACGACTCCTTGAGCTGGTAGACGAACCCGTCGATGTTGCAGGAGTAGATCGTCTTCCAGTAGCCGGAGACGACCTGGATGGCCGTGCCCTGCGTCGGGTGGGTCGTGGACAGCTGCAGGGCCCGCGCGCCGAAGCGCGACTGGATCTGCGCGTAGGTCTGGGTGAGCTGGTAGAAGGAGACGTCGGTGTCCTTCATCGTGGCGTACGCGATCTTCGAGGCCCGCAGGGTGCCGAGCGACGAGCCGTTCGGCCCGCTCAACAGCGTGAAGGTCCGGCTGGACGCCTGGTTGCGGATCACCTCGTTGGCGCCCATCAGCTTGACGCAGTGCCCGTTCGACATCACCAGCGCCGGATCGGTGTCCTGGGCCTGCGGCGGACGCACAACCGAGCCCGAACAGTTGCTCAACGCCACAATCCCGGTGAAATCGGCCTGCACCGCCTGAGCCGGCGCCGCCAGCGCGGAAACAGTCGCCACCGCGGTGAACAGCGTGCCGACTACACGCTTGATCATCATCCGGATCCTTCCAATCGCAGGGCCCCCGCCCCAGCGTCTGCGGTGCCACTCGCGCGCACCACCCGCCGTTCGATGGCTTTGCTTCCCATGTTTCAGCAGCCACATACGGCGACCCGGATCGATGGTGGCTCGAAGTTCTTCGAGGACGTCGCCCGCCAAGCCTCCCCCGCAGGAGCCCAGAGCCGCAGGCTGGGGCTGGATCGTCGTCGCAAGCAGGCCATGGCGGGAACCCTGGCCCGCGGGGGCTGGAGCCGCAGCGATCGCGCGAACTTCCTCAGACTGGCCGGAGTTGAGGCTGCGCGCCAAACCACCCCGAGCCAACTAGGACACGCCCCGAACGAACGTGAGACACGCCGGGGGTGCGCGAGCGGGATGCCAGCACCAAGGCCGGGGCTTGGGTGGGTGGGAGTTATGTGGGGTCTTGGGTCCAGTAGGTGGTGACGTGGTTTATGGCGTCCTTGCGGGTGAGGGTGGCGATGGTGGTTTTGGGGAGGCCGAGGCGGTGGATGAGGAGGTAGACGAGGTCGAGCGGGAGGGCGTCGGGGCGGGGCTGGGGGATGCCGCGGTCGGGTTTGCCGCCGTCCTTGACGCACGACCAGAAGGCTTTCTGGTCGACCTCCAGCTCGTCGTGGAGGATGTGCTGCCAGAGATCCGGGCCGTAGGCGGGACGGTCGGAGATGCGGGTGCGCAGTACCCGGCCGTCGGGCAGGCCGAGTTCGTAGGTGACCCGGGGGCCGGAGCCGCGGACTTCCGTCCAGCCCTCGGCCTGGCAGAACCGGTCGTGGTCCGCGGGGGTGGGCTCGTCGCTCACTCGGCCGCTCCCACGAGCCACTCGCGCAGCTGGGTGTCGTCGCTCAGGCCGATCAACTGGACGAGCCCCCAGTTGTCCCGGTGGTTGGGTGTGTCGAGCAAGTGCTCCTGCCAGTCCTCGGCGTACTCGCGTAACGAGGTGATCATCCCGGCGACCGCCTCGTCGAAGGTGGGCCCGTCGGCCGAGACGGGCAGCCCCGGGATGAACACCGACCAGCCGTCCGCCTCGGCCACCACATGCGCGCGGGGCCGGGTCATGGTCACCAGAACATGTTGCAGGCGAACGACATCCACAACCGCGGTGCGCGCGTGGTCACGCC
>CBIMJO010001755.1:0-1996 GCA_966244135.1 uncultured Actinocrispum sp.
CGAGCAGGGGTTGTCGTTGTCCGGTGGGCAGCGGCAGCGGCTCGCGCTGGCGCGGGCGATCGTGGGGCGCCCCGCCGTGCTGGTGCTGGACGACCCACTGTCCGCTTTGGACGTTCACACCGAGGCCGAGGTGGAGCGGGCGCTGCGGGAGGTGCTCAGCAGCGTGACCGCGCTGGTGGTCGCGCACCGGCCGAGCACGGTTCAGCTCGCCGACCGGGTGGCGATGCTCGCCGACGGCCGGATCGCCGCGGTCGGGTCGCATTCGGAGCTGCTGGCGGCCAACCCGGCCTACCGGTCCTTGTTGTCCACTTTGGACGCCGATGAGGAGGTGCGGGCGTCGTGACCGTCGACGAGTCGTGGCGTGGGGTCGCCGCCGAGGAGGTCGACGAGGTCGGCGCCAAGATCAGCGCTTTGCTGCAGGCCCGGTCGCGCAAGCTGCTGGGCTCGCTGACGCGGCCATACGTGTGGCAGTGCGTGCTGGCGCTGGCGGTCGTGATCCTGCAGAACGCCGCGTCGATGGCCGGCCCGTTGCTGATCGCGGCGGCCATCGACAACGGCATCCCGGCCGCGATGCGCGGTGACACCAGCACGCTTGCCTGGTGCATCGGCGCGTACGTCTTCTCGTCGCTGGCCAACTCCGTACTGCTGATGACGTTCCAGCGGCTGTCCGGCCGGATCGGCCAGGACATCCTGCGCGACCTGCGTGAGCGGGTGTTCCACCACTCACAGCGCCTTTCCCTGTCGTTCCACGAGTCCTACACCTCCGGCAAGGTCATCTCCCGGCTGACCGCGGACGTGGACACCATCGCGGAACTGCTGGACGACGGGCTGAACCAGCTGCTGAACGCGATGCTCTCGCTGGTCGGCATCGGCGTGCTGCTGATGATCCTCGACATGCCGCTGGCCCTGCTGGTGATGGCCGGGTTCGTGCCGTTGATCCTGATGACCCGCTGGTTCCAGCGACGGTCCAAGCGGTCCTACCGCCGTACGCGGGCGGCGATTGCCAAGATCATCGTCCAGTTCGTCGAGACCATGAACGGTATGCGTGCGGTGCAGGCTTTCCGTCGCGAGCGCCGTAACGAGTCTATTATGGACAGTCTGAATGAAGACTACCGTGAGGCGAGCTACCACGCGTTGAGTGCCGTTGCGGCGTATACCGCTTCGGTGCGGTTTGTCGGCAACATCTCTTTGGCGCTCATTCTGGGTGTTGGGGCGTGGCGGGTCACCGGCGGCAGTCTTGAACTCGGCGTTCTCACGGCTTTCACGCTGTATCTGCGTCGGTTCTACGACCCTCTCGACCAGCTGGCTATGGTCACGAACTCCTACTCGGCCGCGAGCGCGGCGTTGGAGAAGATCTCCGGTGTACTGGAGGAGGCTCCTTCGGTTCCGGAACCTCTTGCCCCGCAGGCGCTTCCTGACCGCGGTGGTGCGATTACCTTCACGCAGGTGGAGTTCCGGTACTCGGCGGAGACCCCTCTGGTTCTGCCTGCCTTCGATCTGAGCATCCCGGCGGGTCAGACCGTTGCCCTCGTTGGTGCTACTGGGGCGGGGAAGTCGACGATCGCGAAACTCGTGGGCCGGTTCTATGACCCCAGCTCCGGTTCGGTGCGACTGTCCGGAGTGGACCTTCGCGATGTCGCCGACACCGATCTCCGGCGTCATGTGGTGACCGTGACTCAGGAGAACTTCCTGTTCTCAGGGTCGGTCGCGGACAACATCGCGTTGGGCAGGCCGAGTGCCACGCGGGGTGAGGTGGAGTCGGCTGCGGCTGCGGTGGGTGCGCATGAGTTCATTGCTGCGCTGCCGGATGGGTACGACACCGATGTGCGGAAACGGGGTGGGCGGTTGTCCGCTGGACAGCGTCAGCTCGTGGCTTTCGCTCGGGCCTTCCTTGCTGATCCGGCTGTGCTTGTGCTGGATGAGGCGACTTCCAGCCTTGATGTGCCCAGTGAGCGGGCGGTTCAGTCGGCTTTGGAGACCGTGCTGGCGGATCGGA
>CBIMJO010001756.1:0-1992 GCA_966244135.1 uncultured Actinocrispum sp.
TTTGAACCAGCAGTTCGACTTCCTCGACTCCGGTGGTGGCTACTACCGGATCAGGGCTCGGCACAGCGGCTTGGTGCTCCAGGTCGCCAGTTCGAGCTCGGGTGCCGATGTCACACAGCAGGCGGATACCAATACGGCCAACGAGCAGTGGCGGGTGGTGGACCAGGGCGGTGGTTCGGTGAGCCTGGTCAACCGGCAGAGCGGTCTGGCGTTGGATGTGTGGGCGGCGTCGACCGCGGACGGTGCACGCATCTCCCAGTACGCGCTCTCCGGCAACGCCAACCAGCGGTTCCAGCTCCAACGCGTCTAGCGCCTCATCCGACTGGGGGTCGCTGGCCCGGGTGTCCAGCGAGCGCAGCCGCACCGGTGACAGGGCATTGAGCCGGTGCGGCTGCGTGTCATCGAGAATCAGCCGCAGGTGACGGTGGCGGCGGCCCAGTCGGCGTGGTCGAGGCCGTTGCCGTCACCGCCGTCACCGACCACGAGATCCACCACCTGCGCACCGGCGATGCCGACATCGATCTGCTGGGCCGGTGAGGTGCCGGTGAGCGTTGGTGAGGTGTACACCGTGGTCCCGTCGGCGACGACAGAGAACGTGACGCTGCCGCCGCCACCGGTCTCGTCATCCACACCCACCACACTGGTGAGCTTGGTGCACCGGCCCGCGAGGTAGAGGGCGACGTCGCTCTCGGCATGCGCCCCCACGCCAGACGGGTAGGTGGTGCCTCGGATGCTGATCGGTTTGCCGTCGCCGCCCGCGTTCTCACCGTTGCTCGTGTCGCGTTCCACCGGGCCCCAGCCGTTGGTGGCGGTCAGGAACGGCAGGCTGCTGACAGCGCTGGTGGTGGTCGGCGGGGCGGGCAGGCCGCGGACGATCCGGGTGTCCGAAGTGGACAGGATGCCGGTGCGGGCCGTGACGCCGATCGGCTGCGGCTGCGCGGAAAGTGACTGCGGCGCGGTCACCTTCCAGTGGATCGTCGCGGTCTGACCGGGCAACAGCCACCACAGCCGGTCCGGCGTGGCTGGGGACGCGGTCCAGCCGTCCGGCAGGGACAGCTGGGCGGTCACGTTGAACAGCGGCAGGAAGCACCGGGCGGTCAGGTCCACGGAGACGTCGACGGTCTGGCCGGGTTGCACGACGTCGGGCGTGGCGAGCGAAGCGCGGAGCGGGCTCGCGGGGGCGTTCAGGTACCGCAGCAGGTCGTAACGCGGACTGTCCACAGTGGCCACTTGAAGGTTGCTGGTGTGCGTGCCGTAGGACTCCAGGCTGACCTTGCCCAGCCCGCCGGTGGTGTTGTCGGTGTTCCACACCGCGATCGCGATGGTGTTGGCGCCGTTGGGTTTCAGGATCCCGTTCGGGATCGGGAAGCTGTGCTGCGGGCCGACGTCGTTGACATACCGGCCGAGCTGCCACCCGTTGACGAAGATCTGCGCCCGGTAGTGCCGGGCCGGGTCGTCGTCGATCCGGATCCCCACCGAGGTGTCCTGGCCCTTCGGCAGGTTCAGGTCGACCGCGGTGCGATACCAGGACACGCCCGGCGTCTTGTCGGCGTTCGGCAGGCTTACATTGCGCCACGAGGAATCCGGGAACCCGGGCAGCGACCAGCCGTTGCGCTCACCGGACAGGCCGCCGTTGTTCATCGGCCCCCGTACCGGATCCTGCAGGTCCTCACCGCCCCGCGCACCCTGGATCCGCCAGGTCAGCGCGGTCAGCGGCGCACCGGTCAGCACGGCGCCGGTGAGCCCGCGGGCCTCCTTGTGGGTGTCGTTGGAGTTGTAGTCCTCGTTGTGTCCCATGTTCTCCACGAGCACGGACACGACGTTGTCGGCGTCCTTGCGCACGACCGAGGCCGGGAAGTCGAAGGTCTTGCGGCTCGTGGTCGAACTGCCGAGGAACGTGCCGTTCAGCCACGCCGACCACACCCCGGCCCGGCCGGTGTTCGCCGACAACGTGATCCCGGTTTCCTTGCCTGTCCCCCGGAACCGGCCGCG
>CBIMJO010001757.1:0-1987 GCA_966244135.1 uncultured Actinocrispum sp.
AAGTGACCTGTCACCAGGTTGCGGAATTCTGGATCGACCTTTGCGCCTGCCTGACAACTATCGGCACCAGGCCCGGCGGGATCGTTGCCAGGCATCCGCCGGATGCCGCACCGGCAAGTCCGCCGAAAGTGTCAGCCGGCACTGGGAACCCGCCTGGGGCGGTTTCGCCGCGTTGTGGGCACGCCCGAGTTCATGGACGTGCTGTCACTGCGCTCCGGCGAGCAGTGCGCGGGCCCGCAGCGCCGCCTCGACCTCGAACCGGAAGTCGGGATCGTTCAACCGGTCGCCGAACAACTCCATCAGGTGGTGCATGCGGTGGCGCACGGTCTGCGGGTGGACTCCCAGGAGTACCGCGACCTCCGGGGCGCTGCGGCCGGTCGAGGTCAGCCAGGCCAGCAGTGTCGCCTCCAGGCGCTCGCGCTGGATCGGTGTCAGCTCCTGGAACGCCCGGATCGCCCGCTCGCCGATGTGCAGCGCGAGGTGTTCGTCGTTGAGCACCAGCAGAACACCAAGGTGGTCGGCACAGATGATGAACGGCTTGCGGGGGATCGCGCCGCGGCGTGCAAGACGCAGTGTCTTGCGCGCCCACAGCAGGGAGTCGGGCGCGTGTGCGATCGGGACGGTGAGGCCCATGACGGCGGCCTTCCCATGCAGCGCGCGGCGCAGCTGCGCCTCCTGGCCCGGCGTGCCGGGGTTGGGGACGAGCAGGTAGGGCTCGGTGTCGTCGGTCGAGGCGAGGACGTCCTGCGGCAGTGACGGCAACTCCAGCGGAGCCCCGTCTGCCGGCGCTTCCACGGCGACACAGGCGACGTTCGCGGGCAGCGGCCATCTTGCCTGCCGGGCAAGGTCTTCCACGGTCGTCCGGGAGATCGGCGGGCCGGCCAGCAGGTGTGCGAGCAGGCGTTCGCGCATCCGCTGCTGAGTGGTCGCCGCCGCTGCCTGGGCGTCGGCATAGCCTTTCGTGCACTCGGCCGCCATGTCGTTGATGTGGGTGAAGACCGCCGCGGCCAGGATCGCGGTGATGTCCGCGGAGAACCCGGCTCGCCGGGCGACGCTCGCGTACCGGCGCCAGGCGACCCTGGCGCCCACCCGGTAGGCCGCCTGCAGCGAGTCGAGACTGCGTCCTTCGGACAACTCGCCGCGGCCGAGCTTCCGGAAGATCTTGGCGTTGCGGTCCTGCGGGGCGTCCGGGTTGGTGACGAGTTCGACGAACTGCCGCAGTGCCTGCTCGACACCGAGCCGCAGGCCGGCCCCGAAGGTGCCCTCCATGGGACGGTTGTAGGCGGGGACCTCGCGGCGGATGGCGGTGATCATCTCCTCGGCGATCGCGGGCATTTCCGGAAGCAGCCAGGACGCCACCGAAGCCGGCAGCGCTCGCCATGGAAAGCGGTCGTCCTGGGCGATGTCCGACATCAGTCGCGTCCTTTCGTAGGTTTCCCCCGAACGCGGCGGAATTTCATGAATACCACAGGTACGGTTGCGGATCATCCGCCATGCGGCAGATCTCTCGCGGCCGGTGTTTTTTGTGTGCGCATGCCGATAATGGCAACGTTTTTTGTCACCGCGATAATACGGTCATCGAATCATCGGGCGTGGGCCGTTCGGCCGCGATTTTCCCGGCTATCACAGCGGTGGCCGGAGGGGAAGTCACGAACGCGAGTGCGCGGGACCGGGTTTCTGTCACGACCTTGAGCGGCCGGGTGTGGACCGGTGTGCATTGCTTCTCGATTCACCCGGAACCGTTGCCGACGGGTCCTGGCGTGGGTTAGGTGTCGGACCGGAGAGGCGGTGTGCCGATGCGAGTCGATGCCCAAGTTCTTTCGCCACCGGAATCCCGAAGAGCCGGCCGATGGCTGCCCGCGGTGGTGGTGGTCGCCTGGCTGGTCCTCGGCGTGGTGGCGGGCGGGACGCCAGGCGACCTCGCCGCGGTGCAGCGCAACGACGGTGAGTCGTTCCTCCCGGCGACCGCCGAGGCCACCGAAGTCGT
>CBIMJO010001758.1:0-1965 GCA_966244135.1 uncultured Actinocrispum sp.
GGCGGTGCGCATTGGATCGCAGCTCAATTGTGCGGAGCCGTCTCAGGAAGAGCATCGCGACAGGGAGCGCGCGTTCTAGCTCGTCAAGCAGGTGTCCCGGCCCGTCATCCGCAACGATCTCGGCGGCATTCCCCGGGCCCTGATTGGGTTACCGCTGCGAGTGTAGGTGCCGTTACTGGGTAGGCTCGGCCGGGTGGATGCCGAGTTGCGAACGCTTGCGGGGTGGGGGCGGACCGCGCCGAGCACTGCGCGGGTCATCTGCCCGTCGAACGCCACCGAGGTCGCCGAAGCACTGCGGTCGGCCGACGATCGCGGGGTGATCGCCCGCGGCCTGGGCCGCGCGTACGGCGACCCGGCGCAGAACGCGGGCGGCCTGGTCATCGACATGACCCGGCTCGACAAGATCCACTCCATCGACGCCGACGCGGCCACGGTCGACACCGACGCGGGCGTCAGCCTGGACACCCTGATGCGGCGGCTGCTGCCGTTCGGCCTGTGGCTGCCGGTGCTGCCGGGCACCCGCCAGGTGAGCGTGGGCGGAGCGATCGCCGCGGACATCCACGGCAAGGCGCACCACGTCGAGGGCAGCTTCTGCGAGCACGTGCGGTCCATGGACCTGGTCACCGCGGACGGGTCGGTGCGCACGCTGACGCCGGAGGGCCCGGACGCGGAGCTGTTCTGGGCGACCGCCGGCGGTATGGGCCTGACCGGGATCGTCGTGCGGGCCACGCTGAAGCTCAACCGGGTCGAGACCGCCTA
This sequence comes from uncultured Actinocrispum sp., assembly GCA_966244135.1. Lineage (GTDB taxonomy): Bacteria > Actinomycetota > Actinomycetes > Mycobacteriales > Pseudonocardiaceae > Kibdelosporangium. The sequence continues at coordinate 760 of CBIMJO010001758.1, forward strand.
CTTCAAGGTGGACACCGACCAGATCGACAACCTCGACGACCTGATGGCCAGGCAGTCGGTCGACGACGAGAAGTACCTCGAGTCGGTGTCCTGGTTCGACACCACGACGACCGGCCCGCACCTCGGCCGCGGCCTGCTGACCCGGGCCAACCACGCGACCCTCGACGACCTGCCGGCCAAGCTGCGCGCGAACCCGCTGAAGTTCGAGGCGCCGCAGCTGCTGACGTTCCCGAACATCTTCCCGCCGGGGATGCTGAACAAGGTCACCGGCCGCGCGTTCAACGAGCTCTGGTACCGCAAGTCGCCGACCAGGCACGGCGCCATCCAGAACATCACCCAGTTCCTGCACCCGCTGGACATGTTCGGCGAGTGGAACCGGGCCTACGGGCCGCACGGGTTCCTTCAGTACCAGTACGTGATCCCGTTCGGCCAGGAAGAGGCCGTGAAGGAAAGCGTGCGGATGATCGCCTCCTCCGGGCACGTGTCGGCGTTGAACGTGCTCAAGCGGTTCGGCGCGGGCAATCAGGCGCCGCTGTCGTTCCCCGCCCCCGGCTGGACCCTCGCGGTGGACCTGCCGGTCAAGCGCGGGCTGGCCGAGCTGTGCGCGGACCTGGACAAGCTGGTGCTGGACGCGGGCGGGCGGCTGTACCTGGCCAAGGAGTCCAGGACCTCGGCGGAGATGATCCAGCGGATGTACCCCCGCATCGACGAGTGGCGCAAGATCCGGGCCGCGGTCGACCCGAACGGGATCTTCGTGTCGGATATGGCCAGAAGGTTGAGGCTCACGTGATCGACGCAGTTGGCAGCCCCCAGTCCCTGCTGGTGCTCGGCGGCACCTCGGAGATCGGCCTCGCGGTGGCCGCGAAGTACGCCGGGCGCAAACCGCTGCGCGTGGTGCTCGCCGCCCGTCCGTCGCCCCGTCTCGATGACGCCGTCGCCCAGCTGCGTGCGCTCGGCGCCACCGTCTCGACCGTGCCGTTCGACGCCCGCAAGCCGGACACCCACGAAGAGGTGATCGAGAAGGCGTTCGCCGACGGGGACATCGACGTGACCGTGGTGGCCTTCGGCGTCCTGGGCGACCAGGAGGAGGCGTGGACCAACATCGACGTCGCCCGTGAACTGGCCGAGGTCAACTACGTCGCCGCCGTCACGGTGGGCGTGCCCCTCGCCGAGCGCCTGCGCAAGCAGGGCCACGGTTCCATCGTG
>CBIMJO010001759.1:0-1965 GCA_966244135.1 uncultured Actinocrispum sp.
GTGGCCGGGCCGACCTGATGATCACCGGCGGTTGCGACGCGGAGAACACCATCCTGATGTACTTGTGCTTCTCCAAAACCCCGGCATTCTCGCGCAGCAGCACCATCCGGCCGTTCGACGCGGCGGGCGATGGGACGTTGATCGGCGAGGGCATCGGGATGCTGGCGCTGAAGCGGCTGGCCGACGCCGAGCGGGACGGCGACCGGATCTACGCGGTGCTGCGCGGGATCGGGAGTTCCAGCGACGGCCGGTTCAAGAGCATCTACGCGCCACGGCGGGAAGGTCAGGTCGTGGCGCTGCAACGGGCCTACGCGGACGCGGGGTTCGATCCTGCCGAGGTCGGTCTTGTTGAGTGCCACGGGACCGGGACGGCGGTCGGCGACCAGACCGAACTGGCCGCTCTCCGTGAGGTTTTCGCTTCGGCCCCGTTTGCTTCCGTGGCCGTCGGCAGCGTCAAGTCCCAGATCGGGCACACCAAGGCGGCTGCCGGGGCGGCTGGACTGATCAAGCTCGCGTTGGCGTTGCATCACAAGGTCTTGCCACCCACGATCAACGTCTCCAAGCCACGGGCCGAGTTCACTGATTCACCGTTCTACGTGAATACCGTTGCGCGGCCGTGGATCGCTGATCCTTCGCGACCGGTTCGACGTGCTGCGCTGTCGTCCTTTGGTTTCGGTGGAACGAACTTCCACTGTGTCCTTGAGGAACACGGCTCCACCGCCTCGTTACTGCATTCCGTTGCACAGGTGCATGTCTGGCATGCCGAGTCGGCTTCATCCCTGGCTGTTCTCGTCGAGTCGTCGGCGACGTGCCCTGAGCCTGTGCCTGCTTCGTCGGCGCGGCTCGCGATTGTCGCCCGGTCTTCGGGTGAGCTTGAGTCGTTGCGGGCGGAGGCGGTTCGGCGGCTGCGTGATGATCCTTCGTCGTTCTCGTTGCCTGGCTGCTACTACCGGCGGCGGGCGGTGTCATGGGATGGGTCCGTGGCCGCCATGTTCGCTGGGCAGGGCAGCCAGTACGTCGGGATGGGCGCGCAGGCCGCGCTCGCGGTTCCGCCGGTCCGCGCGGCTTTCGACCTTGCCTCTGCATCTTTTTCGCTGGGGCAAGTCGTTTTTCCGCCGCCGGCTTTCGATGCGGCCACCCGGGCTGCGCAGGAGGAGGCTCTGCGTTGTACTTCTCACGCCCAGCCTGCTGTGGGCGCGCTGGCTTTGGGACAGTACCGGTATTTGACCGAGTCCGGGTTCGTGGCCGATGGCGCGATCGGGCACAGCTTCGGTGAGCTGATGGCGTTGTGCGCGGCCGGGAGCTTCAGCGACTCGACGTTCCTCCGTCTGGCTTGGGCGCGCGGCCGGGCCATGGCCGCCCGGTCTTCCGCGGATCCGGGCACGATGGCCGCGGTCCGGCTGGACGTCGACAAGGTGGCCGAGCTGGTCACTGCGCATCCCGACGTCTTCGTGTGCAACGTCAACGCACCCGATCAGACCGTTGTCGGCGGCGGGACCTCCGCGGTACGTGCCTTCGTCGCCTCATGCCGCGCTGCTGGTGTCGGCGCCCAGGAGATCCCTGTCGCAGCCGCCTTCCACACCCACTACGTGTCCGGCGCGGACTTCCGGACGGCCTTGTCCACAGTGGATATCGGCGCGCCTTCGCTCCCGGTCTACTCCAACGTTGCCGGTGCCGCGTATGGCGGTGATGTGGCCGCTAACCGGGATCTGCTGGTGCGGCAGATCGGCTCGCCGGTGCACTTCGCGTCCCGGATCGAGGAGATGTACCGATCGGGGCTGCGGATATTCGTCGAGTTCGGCCCCCGCGCGGTGCTGAGTGGTCTGGTCCGCACGATCCTCGCCGGCCACCCCGACGTGCACATCCTCGCCGCCGACTCCGGCCCAGGCACCGACAGCGACCGGTCCCTCAAACAACTCGCTGCCCAGCTCCTAGTCCTCGGCCTCCCCCTCCACGGCCTCAACC
>CBIMJO010001760.1:0-1962 GCA_966244135.1 uncultured Actinocrispum sp.
GGCGACGCCGTAGCGCCCGCCCCGCCGCTCCAGTGCGTCGACGAACTGGCCGACCAGGATCGCGCCGGTGGCGCCGAAGGCGTGTCCCATGGCGATGGTGCCGCCGTTGGGGTTCATCCGGTCCGGACCGGCGTCCAGGTCACGGCGGAACCGCAGGCACAACGCGCCGAACGCCTCGGCGAACTCGAACACGTCGATGTCGGCCGGCGTCAGCCCGGCCTTCGCGATCACCCGCTCCACCGCGTCCTGCCCGGCGGTCAGCATGATCACCGGGTCGGTGCTGGTGGTCGCGCCGGCCACGATCCTGGCGCGGACCGGCAGGCCCAGCCGTTCGCTCGTCTCCGCGGTGCCGAGCAGCAGCAACGCGGCGGCGTCGGCGAGTGCGGGGGAGGTGCCGACGGTGTGCAGGTGCTTGATCTCGCCGACCTCGGGATGCGCGCTGAGCGCGATCTCGTCCTGGCCCGACGCGCCCAGCTCGGCGAACGCGGGCGGCAGCGCGGCCTGGCTCGCCATGGTGGTCTGCGGCCGGATCAGCTCGTCGCGGGCGAACTCACCGCCGTACGGCAGCGGCACGGGGATGACACTGTTCTCGTAGAACCCGGCATCCCAGGCCGCGGCGGCCTTGGTCTGCGTCTCCACCCCGTAGGCGTCCAGCTCCTCGCGCCCGAAGCCCTCGATGGTGCCGTTCAGGTCGGCGGCGATGCCCATGTGCACCGAGCCGATCCGCCAGACCACGTCCTTGTCGGTCCACAGTGGACCGCCGTCGGCGAACATCGGCACCCGCGAGACGCTCTCCACCCCGCCCGCGACCGCGAGATCGAGGTCCCCGGCGCGGATGCGGGCCGCGGTCTGGGCCACCGCGTCCACGCCGGACGCGCAGAACCGGTTCAGGGTGACGCCGGGAACGTCCGGCCCCCAGCCGGCCAGCAGGACCGAGGTGCGGGCGAGGTTGGCGCCCTGGTCGCCGACCTGCGCGCTGTTGCCGATGGTCACGTCGTCCACTTGGGACGGGTCGATGCCGGTCCGCGTCACCAGCGCGTTCTCCAGCAGCACGAGGGCGTCGAGCGGGCTGAGGTGGTGCATCGACCCCTTGGCCGAGCCCTTGCCGCGCGGGGTGCGGACGTAGTCGAGGACGTACACCCCGTGGGTGCGCTCCGATGCCATGGTCACTCTGTTAGTTGTAGCTTCTCGGCGATACGTTGACAAGAACCGGGCCGGTCACGGCGCCGGGAAAGTATGGCCAACCTGGGAAGTCCGCCCGTTCCCCGATTGACCCCCAACTCTGTTTGTTGTAGTAATAAGTGGTCAACATCCCGGCCCGGGAGGCTTGTCGTGACGACTACGTCCAGCTCCGTCGCCGGCGGGTACCAGACCGACTTCGCACGCAACACCGTGCGTGAGGGCCTGACCATCGCCGACGTGTTCACCGAGACCGTCCAGCACACCCTGGAGAACGCGCGGATCGCCGCGGCCGACATCGGTGTCATCCACGTCGGCAACGCCTTCGGGCAGCTGTTCACCGGACAGGGCCAGCTCGGCGCCATGCCCGCCACGGTCGAACCGGGCCTGTGGGGTGTCCCGGCGGTCCGGCACGAGGCCGCGTGTGCGTCCGGGTCGATGGCGGTCCTGGGCGCGATGGCCGACCTGGAGTCCGGCCGCTACGACGTCGCGCTGGTGCTCGGCGCCGAGATCGAGAAGACAGTGGACGGCGAGCTGGGCGCCAAGTACCTCGGTGCCGCCGCCTGGATCGGCCAGGAAGGGCAGACCGCCACGTTCATGTGGCCGCACATGTTCGACCTGCTCGCCGACGAGTACGACCGCCGCTACGGCCTGGACGACCGGTACGTGCGCGCGATCGCCGAGCTGAACGTGCGCAACGCAAAGCGCAACCCGAACGCGCAGACCCGCGGGTGGAAGTTCACCCCGGAGAGCTTCACCGACGACGACACGGCGAACCCGCCC
>CBIMJO010001761.1:0-1953 GCA_966244135.1 uncultured Actinocrispum sp.
GTCTCCGGCGTTCGCCCGGGCGCGATGGGGTAGATGACCAACTTGGCGGCCGTGCCCCCGGCGATGATCATCGTCCGGCCGTCGCCGTACACCGGCCAGTCGGTCGCGCCCCGCCACATGATCACGCCGTTCCACCGCGGCGGTCCCTCGTCCGGGAACAGGATCCGGCGCACCGTCGAGTGGATCCCGTCCGCGGCGACCAGGACATCGCTCGCCACGGTCACCCCGTTCGCGAAGTGCGCGCGGACCTCCCTGGCGTCCTGGTCGAACCCGGTGAGCCGGTGCCCGGTCCGCACCGCGTCCTCGCCGAGCCGTTCCCGCACCGCGCGCAGCAGCACGCCCTGTAGCCGGCCGCGGTGGATGCTGAACTGCGGGACCGCGAACCCCGCGTCCAGCCCGCACGGGCGGCGCATGATCTCGTGCCCCAGCCGGTGCGTGTAGATCAGTTCCCTGGTCCGCACCGCGACCTCGTCCAGCCGTTCCAGCAGCCCCAGCTCCGCCAGTTCCTTGATCGCGTGCGGCAGCGCGTTGACCCCCACCCCCAATTCACGAACACGTTCGCTCTGTTCGTAGACCTCGCAGTCGATTCCCACGTGATGCAGCCGAAGCGCCGTGGCCAGGCCGCCGATTCCCGATCCGACAATGGTGACCCTCATAGTCGCCAGGTTAGTTACCTACGCACTCGTAGCGGCGTAAACCACCCGAAAACACCAACAAGGCGCAGTGGACGGTGACTGTGCCGACTCGTGTCCACTCATGTCGAAGATCGCTGCGGCGTAGGCATTTCTGCCGGCCCAATGAAGTCGCGGCATACGCAACAGCCCGGCAAAGTCCCTGGCCGGCATGGGTTCCCGCACGCTCGGTAGTGGGGTGGTCGCGTTGCACGGTATTCGTCCGGCGACTTGTTTTCGTCCCCGGGCTTGGAGAACGGCCGGTAATGGCTCAAGATGTCGCGCGTGCACAGTGCGGCCGCGTTCGGAGAGGACGCCACACGCGTGATGTCCACAGCGGACTCACCACCGGACGCGCTGGCGGTCGCGCTGCGCCGCGCGAAGAACGGCGACGAGTATGCGTTCCGGCTGCTCTACCGGGCGATCCAGCCCGGCGTGCTGCGTTATCTGCGGGTGCTGACCGGCGCGGACGCCGAGGACGTGGCGTCCGAGGCGTGGCTGCAGGTGGCTCGTGACCTGACTTCGTTCCGTGGTGAGCTGGACGGTTTCCGCGGCTGGGTGACCACGATCGCCCGTAACCGTGCCATGGATCACTTGCGCCACTTGCGCAGGCAGCCGGACACCGATGCGCCGTTCGAGGAACTGGCCGAACGGCCAGGGTCTTTCGACACCGCGCAGTCCGTTGTGGACGCCATGAGCACCGACGGGGCGCTGGCGCTGATCGCGAAGTTGCCCCGTGACCAGGCCGAAGCCGTGCTGCTCCGGGTTGTGGTCGGGCTGGACGCGAAGGGCGCCGCGCAGGTGCTCGGCAAGCGGCCCGGCGCGGTCCGCACGGCCGCCCACCGCGGCCTGCGCAAGCTCGCTGAGCTGCTGGAACAGTAGGGTGTGACACTTTTGCGGCCCTCGGCGCTGAAGGACATGAGATGAGCGCGCACCGTTCCCGTCGCATGGGCCGGCGCACCGCGGAGAGGATGCTCTCCGGTGCACCGGCCGATGGGCCGCTGGCCGATGTGCTCGCCGCGGCGGCGGCCACGGCGCGGGACAGCGAACTGGCCGGTGAACAGGCGGCCGTGGCGGCGTTCCGGTCCGCTCGTCTCGCCGATGACGTCCCAGCCCAGAGAGAGCCAATGCGCAGGTTCGCAGGAGCACTGACGGTCAAGATCACGGCGGCCGCCGCCGTGATCTTGACCGCCGGTGGTGTCGCGGTCGCCGCCGTGTCCGGGAACCTGCCCGGTCAGCACGAGGATTCCCAGCCCGTGGTGGCCACCACGTCGGCCAGCGC
>CBIMJO010001762.1:0-1939 GCA_966244135.1 uncultured Actinocrispum sp.
GATGGCCGGCGTGTGGTCGCGCTCGAGGAGTTTGAGCTTGGCCGTGTCGAACGAAATTCGAACGTGCGTTCCGCCTCCGGCCACTTGCTGTGATCCGGTTTGAATTCCAGGAAATGGACCAGCATGTTGGCGTTGGCCAGAGCGAACTGGGCCTCCGTCGCCTGCGGATGGTGAAGCTGCTCAAGCGCGGCGTAGTAGTCGACGACCCGCTGTGCGTTCCGCCGCGCCTCGACCTGTTCGTCCGTTCGCATCTGGATGTCAGCCAGCTCCAGCAAGGCCGCGTTCCGCGTGGGCACGGGCAAGTCGTTCGGCTCGCGCAGCAGACCACTGAGGAACTCCTTGTGCTCCTTCAGCGAACCCCGCAGGATCCGGCTACGGATCCACAACAGTCGGGCCTCGAGATCCGCGCCCTGTGGATCTGCGGCCAGGACCATGGGCGTGGCCACCCGCGTCCAGAACTGCTCCGCCTCCTCCAGCCGGCCGAGCGAGTCCAGCGAGGCAGCCAGGATCAGACCGGCTTCCCATTCCTGATCACCGCGCACTTCCCGCGCCAGCCGCTCGGCCTCGGTGTACTGACCCGCGTCGAAGTGCGTAGTCGCGGCGGCCAGGGACACGTCGGTCGCGCCCATCGCGATCAAACGGTCGAAGTAGCGTGAGGCCAGCCCAGGCCGTCCGTTCTCCTTGAGCCGAAAGGCGCTGTACCGCAACAGCTTCCCGGTGACCTCGGCCGAGAGATCCGTGTTGTCAGCGAGCTGCCGCACATGCAGCAGAGTCGCGGGATCGGCCTGGCTGTCGTATCCGAGCAGAGTCTCGGCGGCTGCGGTGGCGACACGGGCGCCGTCTTCCGCGTTGGACAGATGACCTCGTACGGCCTGGCGGACCACTGGGTGAACGCTCCACGCGTGCTCGTCCTGGCTGGCAAGCAGTGCTCGGCCCAGCGACGACATGCAGTCCACCGCTCGTTGCGAGGAGATTCCCAAGCGCTGCAGCGTGTCGCGGATGAACCGCATGGGCAGCGGTTCGGCCGCGCACACCGCGGACAGGTGCAACAGCGCGAGTTGATCCGGGTCGCGGACCTGGAGCAGCCGGTCAGCGAATACGCCGGCGACCTTGTCCACGACGTCGGACGTTCCGTCGAGCACCCGGCCGACATGTTCCATCACGGAGCCAAGGCCTTGGCGTTCCGCGGCAGTGATGCCCAGCTGGGCGATGGCCATCGGATGCCCTTGCACGCGGTTGACCAGCGACTTGACCAGGTGGGCCTCAGCCAGTGCGGGCTGGTGGCACAACGCGAACAACGCGATGCCTTCGTTCTCGGTCAACCCGTTCAGCAGGACTGGTTCGCCCAGTCCCGGAAACGCCCGCTGGCGGGTGATCAGGATGGTGTGAGCTTCCTGGTGCCGGGGAATGAGTTGCTCGGCCACATCCTCGTCGAGGTCGGCGGGCACGTTGTCGATGACCCAGAGTGCCTTGCCGCTGATGGTTCGGCCGGTCACCTGTTCCCGGTAGGTCTCCAGCACATCCTTCGTCTCGTTGTGCAGGTCGACCGTGATCACCGTGTCGTAGACCGACACGAAGTGCAGGCGGTAGTCATCGACCAGACTCGACTTGCCCGAACCGGACAGTCCGATGAGGACGGCGACGTTGTGCGATGGCTTCTGCGTCATCCGGTGCTGCCGGCGGTTCAACGCGCTGTGCAGCGCCCAGAGGGCCGAATAGCGCCGGACACGTGGTTCCACGCCGGGATGTCGGAAGTACGTCCGTGGCAGCTTCTCGAAGTCGATGCCCTGGAACGTACCGGTCAGAGCCGCGAGCCGCTCCTGGACCGCTGCGACGATGCTCTCGAGCGCTGACGGCGAATTGTCGTCGTCCTTGAGGTAGATCCGGTCGCGCAGTTCGACCGGCTTTAGCGCGAGCCGGCCAGGGGCGGCGGGATCGA
>CBIMJO010001763.1:0-1937 GCA_966244135.1 uncultured Actinocrispum sp.
TGGGCTGAGCTTACGGTTGTCGCTCGGCAGTTTCATGGTCACCGGCAGTTACATGCGAGCTGGCCGAGCCTTTCACGCAGGACGGGGTGGGCGAACCCGGCACCGGCGGCCCACCGGCCGACCTCGGTGATCGCGAGCTCGGCCAGCCGGCGCCACTCGTTGCCCTGGGAACCGGCCAGGTGCGGGGTGACGATCACGTTGTCGGAGTGCAGCAACGGGTGGTCGGCGGGCAGGTCTTCCGGTTCGGTGACGTCCAGGATGGCCCGGATCCGGCCCGCCACGGCGGCCTCGGTGAGCGCGTCCTGGTCGATCACGGCTCCCCGGGCGGTGTTGATCAGCACGGCGTCCGGCGGCATCGAGCCGATCAGCTCCCGGCTCACCAGACCCGTTGTGCTGGGCAGCAACGGGGTGTGCACGCTGACGATGTCGCTGCGCGTGAACAACTCCCCGATGCCCACTCCCACCGCCCCCAGCGCTGAGGCCTCGTCGTCGGAGACGAATGGGTCATGCAGCAGTATCCGGAAGTCGTAAGGGCGCAACAGCTCGATCACCCGGCGGCCGATCAGCGAGGCCGACAGGATGCCGACCGTGCGGCCGTAGTTGCCGACATCCCTGGCCGTGTGCAGGAAATCGCCCCGAGCGCCGTTGCGGAGCTCGCGGGCGCGTTCGAGGACTCGCTTGCCGGACAACAGGATCATCGCGACCGTGTACTCCGCGACCGGCAGCGCGTTGGCCGAGGCCGCGGAGGACACCTCGATTCCCCGGTCCCAGCAGGCCTCGGTGACGTGCCCGCGCACCGAGCCGGCGGCGTGCACGATCGCGCGAAGCCTGGGCGCGAGGTCCAGGGCGGCCTCGTCGACCGGCGGGCAGCCCCAGCCGGTGACGAGGACCTCCACGTCCTTCAGGATCTTGGCGGCGTGTTCGGTGCTGAAGTCGTTCAGGACCGGCAGCGGAGCGAGGTCACAGACCTGCCGTAAGGCGGCCAGGGCACTCGGGTCGAGCACTGCCTCGGCTGCTTGCGGCGCCATGGCCAGCGCGGCGCGCGGTTTGTTCACTTGACGGCTCCCGCGGTCAGACCGGATCTCCAGAACCTTTGCAGTAAAACAAAAGCGAGGATGAGAGGCAAGATCGCGAGCAGTGCGCCCATGATCACGACCGGGTAGTACTCCGGCGAGACCGTGGCCGAGCTGTTCCACTGGAAGAGCCCGAGGCTGACCGGGTAGAGCTTCTGGTTGGACAGCATCACCATGGGCAGGAAGAAGTTGTTCCAGATCGCGGTGAGCTGGAACAGGAAGATGGTGATCACGCCCGGCATCAGCATCCGCAGGGACACCCGCGCGTACATCTTGAGCTCGCTCGCGCCGTCCATCCGCGCGGCCTCCAGGACTTCGTTGGGTATGTAGCCCTGGCTGAAGATCCGGCCCAGGTAGACGCCGAACGGGTTGAACAGCACCGGGATGAACACCGCCCAGAACGTGTTCACCAGGCCGGTCGCCGAGGCGATCAGGTACAGCGGCAGCGCGAGCACGGTCTGCGGCACCATCACCGCGGCCAGTACCAGCCCGAACGCCTTCTCCTTGTGCCGGAAGTGGTACTTGTCGAACGCGTACCCGGCCGCGACGCTGATCATCGCCGCGAGCGCGGCACCCAGCACGGCGTACAGCAGGCTGTTGACGTACCAGCGGCCGTACAGCCCACCGTCCATCGTGAACACGTTGTGCAGGTTGTCGAAGAACGAGAAGTCCTTGAACGACAGCACATCGCTGTTGAACAGGGCGTCCCGGTTCTTGGTCGCGGCCAGCAGCAGCCAGAGCACGGGCAGGAGCGTGTACAGCACCGCGATGCCCATCACGAGGTTGACCGCCGTGCGGCCGAAGATCCGGTTCATCGGGCATCCTCCTGACCGGCCTTGTTGGTCCACCGGGTCACGCCGTAGG
>CBIMJO010001764.1:0-1915 GCA_966244135.1 uncultured Actinocrispum sp.
CGTAAAGCCGAACCGAGCTCAGTGCTCACCAAGCACCCCGCGCCCCGAACTGCGCGCAGACCCATCAAACGCACCCTTCACAAAGGGGCGCTGGTCAGGCTTTGGGCCAGGCGTCGGCCAGCAGCTGGCGGGTCTCCCCCAGCAGTTGCGGCAATACCTTGGTGTGCCCGATGACGGGCATGAAGTTGTTGTCCCCGCCCCATCGCGGCACGACGTGCTGGTGGAGGTGCGCGGCGATGCCCGCGCCCGCGATGACGCCCTGGTTCATGCCGATGTTGAACCCGTGGGGCGCGGAGACCTCGCGGGCGACGACCATGGCCCGTTGGGTGAACTCCGCCAGTTCCAGGGTCTCGGCCACGGAGAGGTCGGGGTACAGCGCCACGTGGCGGTAGGGCACGACCATCAGGTGGCCCGGGTTGTAGGGGTACAGGTTCAGGACCGCGTACACCGTCTCGCCCCTGGCCACGATCAGGCCGGTGACGTCGTCCAGCTCGGGGATCCGGCAGAACGGGCAGCCCTCGGCCTCGTCGTCGTCCGGCTTGTTCTCCCCCTTGATGGACGCCATCCGGTGGGGTGTCCACAGGCGCTGGAGGGCGTCGGGGATGCCGCCGCCCTGCTGCTCGACCAGCTCGGCAGGCTCGCTCACAAGCTCGCCTGGACGGTCTCCGCCGTCGGCGAGGTGTTCTCGTGCCGGGCGATCCAGCCGGTGATGGTCTCCACCGCGCGGTCGACCGGCACGCCGTTGACCTGGGTACCGTCGCGGAACCGGAACGACACGGCGCCGGCCTCCACGTCCTTGGCGCCCGCCAGCAGCATGAACGGCACCTTCTGGAGGGTGTGGTTGCGGATCTTCTTCTGCATCCGGTCGTCGGACAGGTCCAGCTCGACGCGGACCGCTTGCGCCTTGAGGGCCTTGGCGACCTGCTGGAGGTGCGGGACCTGCTCGTCGGTGATCGCGATCCCGACGACCTGCACCGGCGCGAGCCACGCCGGGAACGCGCCCGCGTAGTGCTCGGTCAGCACGGCGAAGAACCGCTCGATCGACCCGAACAACGCGCGGTGGATCATCACCGGCCGCTGCCGGGACCCGTCGGCCGCCGTGTACTCCAATTCGAACCGCTCCGGCAGGTTGAAGTCCAGCTGGATGGTCGACATCTGCCAGGTCCGGCCGAGCGCGTCGCGCGCCTGCACGGAGATCTTCGGGCCGTAGAACGCCGCGCCGCCCGGGTCGGGAACCAGCTGCAGGCCGGACTCCTCGGCGACCGACCGCAGCGTTTCCGTTGCCTGGTCCCAGATCTCGTCCGAGCCGACGTACTTCTCCTCGTTCTTGGTGGACAGTTCGAGGTAGAAGTCGTCCAAACCGTAGTCGCGCAACAGGTTCAGCACGAACGTCAGCAGCGACTTGAGCTCGTCGCGGACCTGCTCGGGCGTGCAGAAGATGTGCGCGTCGTCCTGCGTCATGCCGCGCACGCGGGTCAGGCCGTGCACCACACCGGACTTCTCGTACCGGTAGACCGAGCCGAACTCGAACATCCGCAGCGGCAGCTCGCGGTAGGACCGGCCGCGCGACCGGAAGATCAGGTCGTGGAACGGGCAGTTCATCGGCTTGAGGTAGTAGTCCTGGCCGGGCTTGCGGACGGTGCCGTCCTCGTTCAGCTCGGCGTCCAGGTGCATCGCCGGGTACATGCCGTCGCGGTACCAGTCCAGGTGACCGGAGACCTGGAACAGCGCGCCCTTGGTGATGTGCGGCGAGTAGACGAACTCGTAGCCCTCTTCCTCGTGCCGCCGCCGCGAGTAGTCCTCCATCGCCTTGCGGATCACGCCGCCCTTGGGGTGGAACACCGCCAGGCCCGAGCCGATCTCGTCGGGGACGCTGAACAGGTCCATCTCGGCGCCGAGCTTGCGGTGGTCGCGC
>CBIMJO010001765.1:0-1912 GCA_966244135.1 uncultured Actinocrispum sp.
CGGCGTCCATCCATGGCTCCGGGCCAGGAGCCAGGTCCACGATGACGTCAAGCAGTTGCCGGACCCCGGAATTGGCCATCGCCGCACCGAACAGCATCGGGGTGCTCGGCCGCCCGGACAACCGGGTCGTCGAGGCCGAATACAAGACAGCCCCGGCCAGAATCACTGCCGACGAGGTCGGCAAGCTCGGCATCAACGGGGTCATCGGCGAGTTCACCACCGGAGGGTTCGCCCAGGATTCCGGGGTCAACATCCGCATGGTCGCCAACAAGGTCAACGGCGCGATCGTCAAGCCGGGAGAAACCTTCAGCCTCAACGGCTACACCGGTCCGCGGGGCACCCCGCAAGGCTATGTCGAAGCCGGTGTGATCAAGGACGGCGTACCGGCACGTGGGGTGGGCGGCGGCATCTCCCCGTTCGCCACCACGCTCTACAACGCCGCCTATTTCGCTGGGATGACCGATGCCGGTCACAAGGAGCACAGCTTCTACATCAGCCGCTACCCGGCGGCCCGCGAGGCGCGCGTATTCCAGAATCCCGATGGCGGCAATGTCATCGATCTCAAGTTCACCAACGAAAGCCGGACCACAGTCGCGATCCAGACCATCTGGACCAGCTCGTCGATCACCGTACGGCTCTGGGACACCAAACAGGTCACCGTCGAATCGATCCCCGGAGACCGGCATGACCACGTCAACCCGATCACCGTCACCGGACCGTGATTACTATCCATCTTAGTAGACATCTCGCCGTTACTTCTTTAGGGTGACGACGGTCCCTGGGAGACCGGTCGTCCGTCTGGACGGCGACCAGGGCCGCCGCCGCGGGGAGTTTCGCAGCGAGGCCGGCGGACCGACACAAAGGAGAGACACGCGACGTGGTGTCGCATCGACTCAAACGCACCCTACGAAGGTCGCTGGCCGGCAGCGCGGTCGTCACAGCCGTGTTGTCGTCCGTGCCGGTCAGTGCCCAGCCGGCGACACCGCCGGACAGCTCCGCTGCCATGAAGGAGTACAACGACCTGGCCTCGCAAGCGGCGCAGGCCGACGAGGATCTTCTCAAGGCCGAAGGGGACCTCACGGCCAAGCGGGGTGAGCTCGACAAGGCGAACAACGATCTGACCGCCGCACGCGGTGCAGAGGATCAGGCCAAGACCGCCATGACACAGTTCGAGGGCAAGGTAGGCGACTTCACCGCCGCGTCGTTCCGCGGCGCCAGGCTGAGCGGGATCTCGGCGCTGCTGGAGGACTTCCTGAACCGGATGTCCGCCCTCAATGTCCTCGCGGTCGACAACGCGGACGCGATGCGGCAGCTTCGATCGGCGGTCGGCCAAGCCGACAGCGCCCGCACCACGGCAGCGGATGCACAACAACGGGCGCAGGTCGCCACCGACACGGCGGCGAAGCTCACATCGGACATCAAGCAGCGCAAGTCCGAACTGGACGCGCGCATCAAGCAGGTGCGGCAGGCGCTGAACAAACTGAGTCCGACGGAAAAGAAGTCGCTGGGCACGGTCAAGGACAACGGCGTCTACTTGGGACCTCCTGGTGCGGCCAACACCGCGTTGCAGGCGGCGTTGGCCAAACGGGGCTCCGAGTACGAATGGGCCGGTGTCGGGCCAAAGGAGTTCGACTGCTCCGGCCTGACGATGTGGGCCTACAACGCCGCAGGTATCAAACTCCCCCATTCCAGCCGTTCCCAGTACACGCTCGGCCGAGGCGTGTCCGCGAGCGAGCTGCAGCCAGGGGACCTGTTGTTCTACGACGACGGCACTGGTAATCCGTCACGGATCCACCACGTGGGCATGTACGTCGGCGACGGCAAGATGGTCGACGCGCCCACCGAGGGCCAGCTGGTGGACGTGCGTCCCATGAGGGGCGACGGCCACTTCATCGGAGCACGACGCTTCGTC
>CBIMJO010001766.1:0-1911 GCA_966244135.1 uncultured Actinocrispum sp.
CTCGGTGGTGGCCGCGGCGTGCGGGATCTCCGGTATGTCCACTGTCGACGGTCTCGGCATGGCCAGCTCGGTGTTCTCCGCCTGCGGCACGACGATCCGCATGTCCGGCGGGACATCGGGACCACCGCTCGCCACCATCATCGCCACCACGGCCGCGAGCACACCGAATGTGCCCAGCCCGGCCAAGCCCAGCGTGCGCCTCACTGACCCTCCTCCCAGTCCCCTGCGCCGACCAGTGCAGCACATCGGCGAGGAGGATCAAGCGATCATGTAGGTGAGGCATTGCCGATCACGATGTGGTGATCTTGTCCAGGTTCGGGCCGCCGTCGCCGGTCCGCGAGGTGGCCCTGATCTTGTTGCCACCACCCAGAAGGCTCACCCGGATGGTGAGCACCCGGTAGGTCGAGAAGCTGCCCGTGGACGGGAAGTCCAGGGTGTCCACCAGGATCCCGTTCACGGTGATGTCCATCGGCCGGTCGCCGTTGTTGCCGTTGGCGAACCGGAACGACACGTCGGTCTGGCCGGTGCGGCTGGCGTTCACCGTCCACTGCACGAAACTTCCGGCAACGTTTTCGGTATCAACGAAACCTCGCCCGGTGAACCCGCCGGGCGAGGACTTCACAACGCCGTTCTGGATCAGGGCGTCCTCGGCCTGGAAGTCCACCCCCTGCGGCAGGGTCACCGTTTCCCGGCGCGGTGGTGGCTGACGGTTCGGCGGCGGCTCGGAGGTGGTCGTGGGCGGCGGCTGCGAAGTGGTGGACTGCGGGCTGGTCGCCTGTTCCAGCGGCGGCAGCGCGGACACGCTCGTCGTCGGCCTCGGCAGGGCCAGTTCCGAGTCCTGTGCCTGGGGCACCTGGAGAGGCGACGACGCCGGCTGGACCTCGGGAGTCATCAGCATCGTCACCACGATGGCCGCGGCGGCACAGGAAGCGCCCCCGACCACGGCCCACTTGAGCCTTCGCTTCACCAGACCTCCTCACGCGGCTACTGCATAAGGAGTAACACAACCGGAGAGGCAATCATGGAATCATGCGAACAAGGCATCTTTCCGGTGTGAACAAAGTTATGACCAGGCCGTTGACACCACGCCAATGCGCGCCGCCCTGGCCTGCCAGGACATCTCGGTAGCCGGAAATCCTTCTGTGCGAGGAAAGTCGGCGGGGGCGGGCTCCCCGCGAATGGGTTCTTGCCAGAACAGCGTGACGGGTGTAAGCGCAGTCCTGTCTGGACATTGGAAACACCGTCTCACCTGGACTCGAGCGGTCCGAAGACGACCGTCCCGGCGGCCTCGATGTCGTCGCCGGCCCAGAACTCCAGCCACAGTTCGGCGAACTCCGAACGCGACAACCGGCCGTCGCCGTCGTTGTCCAGCCATGGGAAGACCGCGTCCGTATTGGTGGGACGGCCGCGCCAAGCGTCCATCATGGTCTTGTACTCGCCCGGCGAGATGTAGTCGTCACCGTTCTCGTCGACCGCGTCGAACATCGCGTCGGCGGTCGCGATCACCGCGCCGGGCATCTCTGGGAGCTGCTCCACCACGCCGAGCACACCGTCCACAGTGATCTTCTCGGCACCGGCGGCGCTGCGCAGCGTCGACCACCAGCCCATCATCACGTCGGACAGCCGCTGCTCGTCCCCCGGCCCACGCAGGGACACCCAGCGTGAGGTGAGCGCCCTGAAATCGTTCTCGTCCAGAAAACCGTCACCGTCGGCATCCATCGCGGCGAAGACCACTGTCACTTTGCGCCGCTGCAAGTCGCTGGCCATACCGACGACCATAGGCCGAATGTCGCAATGCGACTATCGGCCGAATGGGGGCCCGGTCCCGCCCCCGCCCGCCCCCGCCCGGGCGGGCCCCGGTGCCAGTCACACCGGGGTCATGTACACGGTCGGCCCCCCCGTCGCCCGCGG
>CBIMJO010001767.1:0-1905 GCA_966244135.1 uncultured Actinocrispum sp.
GGACGGGCCGAGGTCGCGATGAAGACCGCGGACGGCACCCGCTCGGGCACCGGCCAGGTCATCGGCAACTCCGGGGCCGACTACCGCAACTCCAGCGGCTACATCCTGTCCGGCCCGGAGTACCTGACCATGTTCAACGGGCAGAACGGCGCCGTGATGTCCACAGTGAACTATGACCCGCCGCGCGGGAACGTGGGGTCGTGGGGCGACACCTGTGGCAACCGGGTGGACCGGTTCCTTGCCGGGACGGCGTACACCCGCAACGGGCACGGCGACGCCATGCATGTCGGCGACCTCATCCCGAGCCGCCCCGGCCTGGAAGAGTTCAAAGTGGACGAAGACAAGTCGAAACCGGCGGCGTGGGTGGCCGACGCCCGCACAGGCCAGATCATCTGGCAGAACGCCTCCTGCAACTGTGACAACGGACGTGGCGTGTCCGATGACATCTACGCGGGCAGCCCGGGCGCCGAGTGCTGGTCGTCCGCGGTGAGCGGGCTGTTCGACACCAGTGGCCGCAACATCGGCCGCAAACCGTCGTCGGCCAACTTCGTGATCTGGTGGGACGGCGACGCGCAGCGCGAACTGCTGGACGGAACCCACATCAACAAATACGGCACCGCGGGCGACACCCGCCTGCTGACCGCCTCTGGCGTGCACTCCAACAACAGCACCAAGACCACACCTACCCCTTCAGGCCGACCTGTTCGGCGACTGGCGCGAGGAAGTCATCTGGCGACTTCGGACAACCGGGCGCTGCGCATCTACTCGACCACAGACCCGACCACCATCTCGTACGTCTCGCTGATGCAAGACCGCCAATACCGGGAAGCCGTCGCCTGGCAGAACACGGCATACGACCAACCACCGCACCCGAGTTTCGCGCTGTCGCGGTGAGCCGAGCCGCTGGGGGAATCGCGGCCGTGACCGGAAACCTGCTTGGCGGCGAGGGTTTCCGGTCACGGACCGCTCAGGAGGCTGGCCGTGGTGTACAGGCTAGGTTGGTGAGGGGTTGGTTGGCGCCGTTGACCGTTGCGCCCCAGGTGCCGCTGACGCCCGCGGTCAAGGTTCCGTTGTAGGCCGGGATATGTGGGAACACTCCCAGTTTTTCTCGCGAGCTACTTCCGGCAGTCATGTGGGCGGCGGCCGTCAGCCGCCGCCCACAGCACGGTCAGCCCGGTGCGACTGCGCGGCCGGTTTGCGGCGAGATCATGCCCGCGCACAGCCCGCGACCGGCGAGTGTCTGCGCTATGCGGGGTATCGCGGACAGGGTGTTGGCCGGCCATTCGTGCATGAGGATGATCTGGCCGTTGGTGAGCCTGCCGTTGGCCTGTACGATCGCGTCGACGCTGGCGCCGTTCCAGTCCTGGGAGTCGACGTCCCAGATGATCTGCCGCAGTCCGTACCGGGACGCGACCGACTGCACGGTCGAGTTGGTCTCGCCATACGGCGGGCGGAACAGGCGCGGGGTGCCACCGCCCGCGTTCGCTATCGCCTGCTGGGTACGGGAAATCTCCGAATCAATCTGTGACTGGCCCAGCTGGGTCAGGTGCGGGTGGGTGTAGCTGTGGTTGCCGACCCACATTCCGGCCGCGGTCTGGGCCCGGACCTGGGCCGGGAACGCGGCGGCGAACTGGCCTTCGTTGAACATCGTGGCCCGCAGGCCATTCTGCCGCAGGGCGTTGAGCAGGGCCGGGGTGTGTGCGTTGGACGGGCCGTCGTCGAACGTGAGCCCGACATACCCGTTGCAAGGCGCGGCGAACGCCGGGACCCCACCGACAACACTCGCTGCGGCGACCGTGGCGGCCGCCAGCCCGATGGCCAGGGACAGCCGTGAACCAGTGCGCAGGCCCGCTCCCTTCAGCTCACCGTGAGGGCGGAGTTCCCGCTGCTCTGGTATCCCTCGGT
>CBIMJO010001768.1:0-1900 GCA_966244135.1 uncultured Actinocrispum sp.
CGCTGGCCGCGATCGACCTGCTGGACAAGGAATCGCCGAGCTACGCGCTGGACGTGATGTCGGTGATCGAGTCCACACTGGACAGCCCGCGTCAGGTTCTCTCGGCTCAGCAGCACAAGGCGCGCGGCGAGGCCGTGAACAGGATGAAGGCCGAGGGCATCGAGTACGACCAGCGGATGGAGCTGCTGGAGGAGGTCAAGCACCCCGAGCCGCTGGCCGAGCTGCTGCACGCGGCGTACGAGATGTACCGCCAGGGCCACCCATGGGTCGCCGACTACCACCTCGAGCCGAAGTCCGTGGCGCGCGACATGTTCGAGCGCGGAATGACCTTCGCCGAATACGTGAGCTTCTACCAGCTGGCGCGTTCCGAAGGCCTCGTCCTGCGCTATCTGGCCGATGCCTACAAGGCCGTCCGCCAGACCGTCCCCGACGAGGCCAAGACGGAGGAACTGCAGGACCTTGTCGAATGGCTGGGTGAGCTGGTCCGCCAGGTCGACTCCAGCCTGATCGACGAGTGGGAGAAGCTCCGCAATCCTGACGACCTCCCCGAGCAGGACCACGATGACACCCCACCGGCCGTCACCCAGAACGAGCGCGCCTTCCGCGTGCTGGTCCGCAACGCCATGTTCCGCCGCGTCGAGCTGGCCTCCCGCCGGGCCTACTACGACCTCGGCGAGCTGGACGCCGCCTCCGGCTGGGACGCCGCCTCGTGGCAGGAAGCACTCGAGCCCTACTTCGAGACCCACACGGAAATCCCCACCGGCCCCAACGCCCGGGGTCCGCACCTGCTCGTCATAGAGCAGGAGGACGACCGCTGGCTCGTGCGCCAGATCCTCGACGACCCCGCCGGCGACCACGACTGGGCCATCACCGCCGAGGTCGACCTGGCCGCCTCCGACGAAGCCGGCACGGCCATCCTCCACATAACCTCCGTCGGCAACACCTGAGCGAAGAACCGTGGAACTCAAGGAGCTCCTGGTTCGGCTGTTGAGCTGGCACGGCGTGACTCGCTAAGGCAGGGAGTTGAGGCGGTACCGGAGGAAGCGGCGGTCGGCGTCTTCGGTGGCCAGCTCGAGTGCGCGGGTGTAAGCCGCGCGGGCTTCGTCCATGCGGTCCAGGCGGCGCAACAGGTCCGCGCGGGCGGAATGCATGAGGTGGAACTTGTCGAGGCCCGTGATGGTGTCGATCAACCGGAGGCCTTCCGCGGGGCCGGAGGTCATGGCGACGGCGACGGCGAGGTTCAGCGAGATCACGGGGGAGGGGGTGCGGACCGCCAACTCCGTGTACAGGGCCACGATCTGGTGCCAGTCGGTGTCCGAAAAGGACAGTGCTTGGGAGTGGACCGCAGCGATGGCGGCCTGCAGTTGGTAGGGGCCTGGGGAACGGCGTGACAAGGCGAGGTCCAGCAGTGAGGTGCCCTCGGCGATCGCAGCCTGGTCCCACCGCGAACGGTCCTGGTCCTCCAGCAACACAAGATCGCCCGAAGGTGTGCGCCGGGCCGCGGAACGGGACTCCTGCACCACCATCAACGCCACCAGCCCCAGCGCCTCGGGCTCGTCGGGCATCAGCGAGGCGATGAGTTTGCCGAGCCGGATCGCCTCCGAGGCCAGCGAACGGTCGGAAGCCACGTACGACTGGGTGTAAGCCAGGTACACCACCGCCAGCACCGAGGACAGGCGCGAAGGCAGCTGGTGGTCCGACGGCACGGTGAACGTGATCCGGGCGTCGCGGATCTTGCGCTTCGCCCGCACCAGCCGCTGGGCCATTGTGGACTCCGGCACCAGGAACGCCCGTGCGATCTGGAAAGCCGTGAGACCGGCCACCGCCTGCAGGGTCAGCGCGACCCGGGCCTCCAACGACAACGCCGGGTGACAGCACGTGAAGATCAGGCTCAGCCGGT
>CBIMJO010001769.1:0-1893 GCA_966244135.1 uncultured Actinocrispum sp.
CATCGGCTTCTCGACCAGGACGTGCTTGCCCGCGTCCAGGCACCGCTCGACCCACTCGGCGTGCATCATCAGCGGCAGGGGGATGTAGACCGCGTCCACGTCCTCGCTCTCGACCACCGCCGCGTAGTCGCCCAGCGGGGTCCCACCGAACCGGTCGGTGAACTCGGTCGCGCGTCGCTTGTCCCGGCTCGCGATCGCGACCGTCTCGATCGCCGGGTTGTCGGCCATCGCCGGCAGCGTTCGGCGCCACGCGATGTCCGCGCAGCCTATGACCCCGAAACGCAGCCGCTGGACCGCTTGGTTACTCGTCATCGGCGCAACTCCGGTAGTTCAGTGGATGGGGACGACGGTCGTCACTGGGCGGTCTCGACTCCCATGGGCCGGCGCACTGGCAGGTTGTTCTTCAGTGCCTCGTAGTGCGCGAGGCATTCCTCGTAGGTGGGCAGAAGTCCTTGCGCCGCGGCCTCGTGCAGGCCGAGCGCCCCGGCGTCCTTTTCGGACATGATGGCGTCGCCGGTGAGCTTCCACGGGATGCCGATGTCCGGGTCCATCGGGTTGATCTCCAGCATCGTGCCGGGGATGTACTCCTCCGAGCACAGGTAGTTCATCCGGGCGCCGTCGGTCAGCGCGTGGAAGGCGTGGCCCAGGCCGTCGGCGAGGTACACCGCGATGCCGGAGTCCTCGTCCTGGTAGGTCACGTCGTACTGGCCGAACGTGGGCGAGCCGATCCGCAGGTCCACCGCCACGTCCATGACCGCGCCGCCGATGCAGGTGACCAGCTTGGCCTGGCCCGGCGGCAGCAGCGTGCCGTGGATGCCGCGCACGGTGTCGCGGCAGCTGACCGAGTAGTTCGCCTGCCCGACGACGAAGGGATACCCGATCACCTCGGACAGCTCATCGGACCGGAAACCCTCGTGGAAGCTGCCCCGGTGGTCCGGGTAGCGCTCCGGGATGAGCCGGTAGGCATTCGGGATCGTCATCTCGACGATCTTCAACGAGCCCGGCATAACTCATCTACTCCCAACGTCTCGGCGTTATCAGTCGGCCAGTTTCGCGAGCAGGTCCACGATCTCCACCGGGGACAGCTGCGCGGCGAGCTCGGACGCCGCCCGCGCGGCCTGCGTGCCGAAGCCGGGCTCGCTCAGCAGGGTCGCGCAGCGCTCGGCCACCAGCTCCGGGGTGAACTCGTCGAACGCCAGGCACATCCCGGCGCCGGCCTTCACCACGGCCTCGGCGTTCTCGAACTGGTCGTCCATGTGCGGCAGGACCAGCTGCGGGCAGCCCGCGTCCAGCGCGGTCAGGATGGTGCCCTGACCGCCGTGGTTGATCATCAGGTCACAGGTGGGCAGCACCTGGCCCAGCGGCATCCGTCCGGCCACAGTGGACGAACGGGCCAGCTCCGGCCACTGCTTGAGCACCTGGTCGTCCACCGCGAGGTAGACGTCCAGGCCCAGGCCGGCCAGGCTGTCCAGCACCGGCGCCACCACCTCGCGCACGCCGAGCGCCGCGATCCGCGGCAGCAGCGTGCCGAAGGTGACGCAGACCCGGGGCCGCTGCGGTGGTTGCAGCAGCCAGTCCGGCACCCGTGCCTCGCCGTTGTACGAAACACTGTGCACGCCTTGGTGATCGACGGCGTGCGGCAGGCGCATGCTGACCGGCCATGGGTCGAGCGTCTCGATCGGCGTTGGCGGGCCGTCGAACCCGGGCACGTCGGCAAGCGCTTCGGTGGCACCGGTCCGGTACTCGGTCAGTTCCGGGATGCCCCAATGGAACTCGACGAACGGCACGTCGTTCTTGCTCGCCGCCACCGGGCCGGCGAACTCGGCGCGTTCGCTGACCACCAGGTCCGGCCGCCACGCCTCGACCACCCGCCGGGCCCCGGGCAGGGTCCGG
>CBIMJO010001770.1:0-1891 GCA_966244135.1 uncultured Actinocrispum sp.
TCGATTGAGAGGAGTGATGGTGATGGTCCACTGTGGACTTGGAGGTCCTGCACATCGATAGAGTGATCCCGCCTGTAGTGTCGGGTGTGTCGGCGAGAGATTCGGGGGACCGAGTGGCCAGGAAGTACAAGTTCGGGGCGCTCAGGAAGGTCGGCAACGCCGTCATCAGCGCGTCGCTGCGCGCGGGTGTCGCGCCACGCAGCTACGCGCTGCTCACGGTTCGAGGCAGGCGCACCGGCCAGCCGCGCACGACACCGATCCGTGTGCTCAGGTTCGACGGCCACGAATGGCTTGTGGCGCCCTACGGGGAAGTCGCGTGGGTGCGCAACGCGCGGGCGGCGGGCGAGGTCCAGCTTCGGCACGGTCGCCGCACCCGAACAGTCAGCGTGGTCGAGTGCGACGCCGAGCAAAGCGGTCCGGTGCTGCGGGAGTACATCCGCAAGGAACCCGTGACCAGACCGTATTTCGATGTCAAGGCGGGTGATCCGGTCAGCGCCTTCACCGCGGAGGCGGCGCGGCATCCGGTCTTCCGTGTCGCCGAGCCGCCCGACCCCGCTTGAGTCCACTCAACGAGAGACGGGCTCGTACACGTCCAAGCGAGCGTTCTGGACCGGCTGCTGCCTCCTGGTGCGGTCGAACCGCCACCATGGCCGCAGGTACGAGTCCTCCGCGACCTTGTCGAGGTGGTAGAAGATCGCCACGGCGGTCGCGACCGGCCACAGCAACGAAATGGCCGCCGCCCCGAAGATGCCCCAGAACCGGTAGACCTGCCCCAGGAACCGGAACTTCTGGAACCTGTTGAGCCACCGGAACCTGCCCACGAACCACTGCTTCTCCGGCGGTAAGGACGGCATCGTGAGGCCCAGCGAGTAGTACTCCCGGACGTCGCGCCAGAAGCCGACCGGCCGGGCGCGCCCGTGCAGTTCCCGGAACACCCGGCGCGCCACGGAGATGCCCCAGATCTCGCGGACCGGCATGGTCAGGAACCAGCCGATGGAGATCACCGTGTACGTGGTGAGGCTCATCGAGACCAGCTGAATCCCGTACAGCGCCACGCAGATCACGAACAGCGGCAGCGCGAATCGCGGCCAGCTGTGCCGCCGGGTCAGGGCTTTCTTGAGGTCGACGACCGGGGTCCGCGCCTGACACGCCTGCGGGTCATATCGGACGTCGGCCGCGCGCAGCACGACGACGCCGCTCCACAGCAGGTTGACCAAGCTGCTGCCAAGAACGATGAATCCCAGCCACAGCCACGGAAGGTTAGTGAAGAACCAGTTCAGCATCAGCTTGCCGTCCCTCCTAGGCGCCACCCAGGCCATCAGCGTCACCCAAGCCGGACACAATGTCAAGACATAATGTCCGGACAGTGTGTCCGAGTGGAACCCGGGAGGCTGGCGGTCGTCGGACTTGGTGTTGAAGGTCTGTCCTCGTGGCCGCTGGTTTGTGGCTCGTCCTGTGACGTCGACCAGCCGGAGGCAGGCGCGGACAATGGCGCCGGGCCGCTCGCCGAGATCGTCGAGGATCGGCGGCTGGTCTGCGGAGGCCGCGAAGTCCAGGTCGGCGGTGACCTCGATGTCGACCGTGGGGTGAGCGTCGCCGCCGGCGGAGTGGTGCGCGCCGTCGATGACGCCTCGAAGGATGTTCGTGGCGAGGCCGGGCTGTCCAGCGCGACTCCGAAGTACATCCCGGTGCGCTTGCGGTCCGTCCTATGCGGAGCGCGTCCGGACGGGTGAAGATACGGCCATGGATCTCCCCGACGGCCTGCTCACCCTGTTGCGCCAGCCCAGCCAGTGCTTCCTGGCCACTTCGATGGCCGACGGTTCGCCGCACCTCACCCAGACGTGGGCGGACACCGACGTTTTCGCGCTGGTCAGCTCCTTGGCCGCCTTGG
>CBIMJO010001771.1:0-1886 GCA_966244135.1 uncultured Actinocrispum sp.
GTCTCGGCGTTGATGAACTGGTCGGCGCCCTGCGGCAGGATCAGCTGCGGCAGGCCGTGCTCCATCGCGCCGAACATGGTCCCCGAGCCGCCGTGGTGCACCACCAGGTCCACTTGCGGCAACACCGCCGCCTGCGACACGAACCGTTCGACGGTGACGTTGCCCGGCAGGTCGCCGAGCAGCGCCGGATCCCCGGCCGGACCGGCCGCGACCAGGACCTCGATGTCGTGCGCGGCGGTCTCCAGGATCGCGCGCCGCAGCACGTCGACCGCGCCGAACACGACGGTGCCCAGGGTGATGTAGACGCGCGGCCCGCCGTGCCGCCACTCGGGCGCGGGACCGTCCTCGGACCAGGCCACCGACCGGATCGGGATCCCGGCCGGGTTGGTGGACAGGACGGACGGCGCCGGGTCGAGGTAGTGCGTCAGCTTCGCGGGCGAGTTGTGCAGCCGGGAGGCGGTGGCCTGCCACTCGGCCAGGACCGGGTGCCACTGGCCGAGCCCGAACGCGACCGCGGGAATGCCCATGGCGTCCGCCAGCACCGCCGCCCCGACGTCGGCGACCTCGTAGACCACCAGGTCAGGACGGTTCTCGGTGAACAGCGGCCGCAGTGCCTCGATGGACGGCCGGGCGCAGAACTCGCCGAAGAAGGCGGTGGCGAACGTCGCCGGGTCCATCGGGCCGCGGACGCTGCGCGCCGTTTCATGCTGCAACTCGTTGAGCTTGTCCGTGTCGAAGGTGTGCGCGGTCGGCAGCGGCAACCGGCCGGCGAACGGCTCGCCGGTCGCGACGGTGACCTCGTGACCGGCGTCCGCGCAGGCCAGCGCGAGCGGCAGCATCGGGTACAGGTGCCCGTAAGCGGGAAGACTGGTGAACACGATTCGCATGCGCCCACGGTCGCAACGAACGCCCCGCGGGGGATCCGTGCAAGTACTGAAGCCGACTACGTATTCACAACTCGGCGAGCAGTTTCCCCAGGGCGTTGAGCGCACCGGCGAACTGGTTGCGCGCCGGTGCACCGTACCCGACGATCAGGCCGTTGGGGGTGTCCGCGCCGGTCATCCGGTGTGCGGCCAGCGTGTGGATGGCCAGCGAGTGCCGGGCCGCGATGGCGGGGACGGCCGCCTCGACGTCATGGGACAGCGGCAACAACAGGTGCAGGCCCGCGGAGATCCCGCGCGGGGTCAGGTGGGCGGGCAGCGAGGCGACGACCTTGTCCCTCCTGGACCGGTACTCGGTGCGGCAGCGGCGGACGTGCCGGTCGTAGGCGCGGGTGCTGATCATGTCGGCCAGGATCAGCTGGTCGAGCACCCCCGGGTGGGTGCCGGTCGCCTCGAGCGCGGCGATCACCGGGTCGACCAGGAACCGCGGCAGCGCCAGCCAGGACAGCCGCAGCGAGGGCGCCAGCGACTTGCTGGCGGTGCCCGAGTAGACCACTCGTTCCGGCGCGAGTGCCTGCAGCGCACCGACTTGGTGCCGGTCGTAGCGGAACTCGCCGTCGTAGTCGTCCTCGATCACGATCGCCCCGGACCGGGCCAGCGCGGTCCGGCGGCCGGGCGCCATGGTGACGCCGATCGGGGCCTGGTGCGCTGGGGTGACGACGACCGACGGACTGGTGAGCTGGTCCACTCGCAGGCCGTGCTCGTCGACCGGGACGCCGGCGATGTGCTGCCCGGACGCCTCGGCGAGGTGGCGGAACCGGTTGAAGCTGGGGTCCTCGAAGGCCATCTCGGTGATGCCCAACTCCTGCAAGGCTTTGCCGAGAACGGTGATGGCCTGGCTGAAGCCGGCGCAGACGACGATCCGGGCCGGGTCGGCGATCACGCCCCGGCTGCGGCCGATGTACGCGGCCAGGGTTGTCCGCAGGACAAGGGATCCGCGGGGTT
>CBIMJO010001772.1:0-1878 GCA_966244135.1 uncultured Actinocrispum sp.
GCACTCCGCCAGGCCGACCGCTATCCCGTCCCGCTCGGCCAGGAACACCGGGTCGCCCTGGGTGATGTGCCGGGTCAGCGCGGTGCGTTTGATCTCGCGCGCGCCCGGGCGTAAGACACTGCCGCCGACATGCGCCGAGTACTCCAGCTCGGCCATCGCCAGCGGCAGCGCCACCGCTATGTCCTTGGGCCTGGCCCGCCGCACGCGGACCTTGCCCGGCGACGGCAGCAGGGCGCCGCCGGTGCGGATGGCCAAAGTGGACAGCGGGACCATGCCGTGCGCGAGGAACGCCCTCGTCGCGGCCGAGTCCCGGGACGGCCAGGTGACCAGGCAGGACGAGTCCGCGCCGGGTGCGCGGCGGCCCATCATCGTCGACCACTGCGCGAGCAGCTCGGCCATCCCGGTCGAGCCGATCATGGGGTGCAGCTCCCACACCTGCAGGGCCGACCACAGGCTCGTCGTCGAGTCCGGGGCGACGCTGGTGGTGGTGAGGATGCCGGCGACGCGTTCGCCGGACGGCAGGGCCGCGGTGATCACGTCCCCGTCCGGTGGCCGGACCGCCGCGGGCAGCTGCGGGTCCAGCTCGGCGAACCACGCGCTCTTGGCGTCGACGAGCCCGTCGGTGAAGCTCACCCGGCCCTCCGGCAGCAGAAGATCGCGGTGCCGGGGAACAGCTCGCCGCGCAGCGGGCTCCACTGGCCCCACTCGCGCGTGTAGCCCTCCGGCCACTCCGGCTCGATCAGGTCCTCCAGCAGGAACCCGGCCCCGTTCAGGGCGCGCACGTAGTCGCCCATGGTGCGGTGGTGCTCGACGTAGGTCGCCCGGCCATCGGCGTCCACCTCCAGATAGGGGGTGCGGTCGAAGTACGAGGTGATCACGGTCAGGCCGTCCGGTCCCGGGTCGTCCGGGAAGATCCACCTGATCGGGTGAGTCACGGCGAACACCCACCGGCCGCCCGGCCGCAGCACCCGGGCCACCTCATCGAAAACGGTCCGCACATCCGCGACGAAGGGCACCGCGCCGAACGCCGAGCACGCGCTGTCGAAGCTGCCGTCCGCGAACGGGAGGTACTCGGCGTTCGCCCGGATCAACGGGACAGTGATCCCGGTCACATCGTTGAGCCGGGCCGCGTGCCGCAGCATCCCGGCCGAAAGATCCAGAGCGACGGCCCGCGCACCCTGTGTGACCAGCCATCTCGCGCACGGCGCGGACCCGCAGCCGACCTCCAGCACGTCTCTGTCCGTGACGTCGCCGAGCAGCCCGAGATCACGTTCCCGCAGGCCCTCGGGACACCAGAGGAAGTCCGCGTCACCCAGCGTGGGCCCGTGGTCGGCGAGGTAGTCGTCCGCGTCGGCGTCCCACCACGCTATGTTCGCGGCCACCGACTCCGGCGCGCCGACTCTGCGCCGCGCCGGGCCCACCGTCCCGAGGGCGGTCTGGGCGCCGGCGTACCGGTCGTTGTCGCTGTCCACGCTTGCTCCTTCTGGGCATCTGGTTTGCCCCGCGTTCGCGCGGGCGCGTACGATACCGCCCGCGCGGTGAATTTCGCGCTGCCTGCGGTTCAGGTCAGGGAATCTGGGAATCGGGTTGCGCGTCTCGGTGTTGAACCCTGTGCATGGTTACTTACGACAGGGCGCACGCCACACCGCCGCGCGCACAAACTGCACACCCAACGACCCCAATCCGTACCGGAGCAACCCACCTAATGTCCACCGACACCACCATTGTCCCGGCTTCCAACGCGCCGAAGCAGCAGGTCGCTATCAACGACATCGGGACGGCGGAGGACTTCCTCGCCGCGATCGATGCGACGATCAAGTACTTCAACGACGGCGATATCGTCGAAGGCGTCATCGTCAAGGTCGATCGTGACGAGTT
>CBIMJO010001773.1:0-1868 GCA_966244135.1 uncultured Actinocrispum sp.
CAGGTAGGTGTTCTCCCGCTCCGACCGGGTTTCCTGCCACAGCCGCAAAGCCGAGGCCGGGTCCTGGCCGACGCGTTCGTAGAACGTCTTTTGCTGATCGCGTAAGAACTCCCCGCGCGTGGACTCCTGAGCCAGCGTCTGCTCAAGGGTTTCGCGCGCGAAGTAGTAGTAATGCAGGTACTCGTTCGGCACGGCTCGCAACGTCCGCAGCCAGTCCGCGCCGAACAGCTTGCCCTCTTCAAAAGACGTCAGCGCCGCCTCATCGGCGAACAACTCGGGCAACCGGTCCCGGCCGTCCACCATGACCGACCGCAACCAGCCCAGATGGTTCAGCCCGACATAGCCGAACGACGCCGACTCCGAGGCCACACCGAGTGCGGACGCGACTCTTCGGCACAGCCCCACCGGTGAGTCGCAGATCCCGACCACCCGGTCACCCAGGACCGCCGACATAGCCTCGGTCACCATCCCGGCCGGGTTGGTGAAGTTGATGACCCAGGCGTTCGGCGCCAGCCGGGCGACCTGCTCGGCGATGTCCATCGCTACCGGAATGGTCCGCAGTCCGTAGCAGATCCCACCCGGCCCAACGGTTTCCTGGCCGAGCAGGCCATGCCTTAACGCGACCCGCTCGTCCACGCTGCGGCCGGCCAGACCACCGACCCGGATCGCCGAGAACACCATGTCCGCGCCCGCCAACGCATCGGGCAGGCTGGTGGTGGTCCGGATCCTGGGCCGCCAGGCCAGCCCGTCGGCCTGCTGGTCGAGCACGGCGCCGATCGCCCGCAACCGGTCGGCGTGCACGTCCTGCAGGACGAGCTCGTCGACCAGCCGGTCCGGGTCGGCGAGCAGGCTCGCGTGCACCAACGGCACCCGGAACCCGCCCCCGCCAAGGATGACAAGCCTCACTGCGTTCCCTCCTCACGGCCATCCCGTTGATGACCGCGCCGTTCATTCATCAAGCCAGCAGGACTTCCACGTCCGCGTCTCGCAGCGCGGCCAGCGTCGCCTCGTTCGCGCCCTTGTTCGTCACGACGATGTCGAGCTCTCCCGGACCGCACACCCGCGCGAGCCCGCTGCCGGGGAACTTGTCGTTGTCCGCGAGCAGCACCACATGGTCGCCGGCCGCGACCATGGCCCGCTTCAAGGGAACCTGCACGACCGTGTCGTCCATGACCGAGCCGTCCCCGCGCACTCCCGACGTGCCAAGGAAAACGTGGTCGGCTCGGACCTGGCGTAACGCGTCCTCCGTCAGGAACCCCACCATTGAGCGGTAGTTGCGCCGCACAGCACCGCCCAGCAGGATCAGTTCCACCGCGGTGTCGTCCGCCAGTTCCTCGTACACCGCCAGATTGCTCGTCAGCACGGTGACCGGCCGGCCGTGCAGGTGCGCCGCCACCCGATGGGTCGTGGTGCCGATGTCCAGCAGGACAGTATCGCCGTCCTGGACCAGGTTCGCCGCCGCCCGGGCCAGCACGTCCTTCGCGTCCGTCCGCTCGTGCGCCACCTGGGCGAACGGCCGCTCGTGCCCCATCCTGTCCACCACGATCACCGCGCCGCCGTGCACGCGCGTGAGCACGCCCTCGCCCTCCAGCCAGATCAGGTCGCGCCGGATTGTCGCCGGGCTGGTGGACAGTTGCTCACACAGCGCGGCGATGGACGCCGACCCGTCGCGGGCCAGACACTGGAGGATCTCGGCGTGACGCCGTTGGGGAAGCACAGGACGACAATATCACTCATTTTCGTTCACGCAACTTGTCAGAACGCTTCACGATCGTGCATGATGGCAGCGTTACGAAAGGGGGACGTGCTGTGACGACGCAGTCGGAACAGGCCGCTGACCTGGACATTCTCCTGTCAGGCACGGTGTT
>CBIMJO010001774.1:0-1866 GCA_966244135.1 uncultured Actinocrispum sp.
GGGGATCACCCGCCGCGAGGACGACCGGCTGCTGACCGGTCACGGCCGGTATCTTGACGACCTCGACATCCCGGACGCGCTGGCCGCCGCTTTCCTGCGTTCTCCACATGCCCATGCCCGGATCAGCGGGATGGACCTGAGCACCGCGCGGTCGGCGCCCGGTGTGGTCGCCGTCTACAGTGGAGCGGATCTGATGGAGATCCAGAAGCCGCTGGCGCCCAAGGTCCTGCATCCGGATCTCGTTGACTTCCCGCGGCTGCCGATGCCGCCGTCCGAGGTGCACTACGTCGGCGAGCCTGTGGCGGTCGTCATCGCCGAGAACCGTTACCTGGCCGAGGATGCGCTCGAACTGATCGATGTGGACTACGAGGTCCTGCCCGCGATCGCCTCCACCGCCGCCGCTTTGGCCCCGGACGCGCCAATGGCGCATTCGGGTGCCGCCAGCAACGTTGCCGTGCGGCTGGTTCAGCGGTCGGGCAGCGCGGAGAAGGCCCTCGACGAGGCGCCGCACCGGTTGTCCGAGGAGTTCTTCATCATGCGCGGCGGTGGGCACTCGATGGAGCCGCGTGCCGTCGCCGCCCGGTTCGAGCCCTCGCTGGGCCAAGTGACCATCTGGGACACGACCCAGTCGCCACACTATGCACGGCAACAGCTTTCGGTGATCTACGGGATGGCCGAGGATGACATCCGGGTGGTCGCGCCACCGGATGTGGGCGGCGGGTTCGGTCCCAAAGCCCAGTTCTACGGCGAGGAGGTCGTCGTGCCGTGGGTGGCGATGAAGCTCGGGCGCACGGTGAAGTGGGTCGAGGACCGCCAGGAGAACTTCGTCAGCGCGATGATGGAGCGCTCGCAGACGCACCGGATCGAGGTCGGCTTCGACTCCTCCGGGAAACTGCTGGCATTGCGGGACTTCGTCGAGCACGACCAGGGCGCCTACTGCGCGGGGCTTCAGGTTCCGTCGATCACCACGGCGACCGTTCCCGGGCCGTACCGGGTGCCGAACATCCAGATCGAGCTGGTCGCCTGTTACACCAACATGGTCCCGACCTCGTCGGTGCGCGGCGCCGGGCGGCCGCAGGCGGTGTTCGCGATGGAGCGGATGATGGACCGCATCGCCGAGCACCTGGACCTCGACCCGGCCGAGGTGCGGGCGCGCAACCTGATCCAGGCGGACGAGTTCCCTTACCGGGTCGGCATCATGTTCCGCGACGGCAGCCCGTTGACCTACGACAGCGGCAACTTCCCCGCGCTGCTGTCCGGAACCCTTGAGCGCATCGACTACTCCGCGGCCCGGGAGTTCCAGACACAAGCGCGCGCTTCGGGGCGATATGTCGGCATCGGACTGGCCGTGTACGTCGAGGGGTGCGGGCTCGGACCGTATGAGGGCGCGAAGATCCGGCTGACCAACCGCGGCAAGCTCTTGGTGGTTCTTGCCGCCGCCGCTCAGGGGCAGGGCTACGAGACGGTGTACGCGCAGATCGCCGCGGACGCGACCGGTGTGGACATGGAGCACATCTCCGTCGTCACCGGTGACACATCCCGGATTCCCTTTGGCCAGGGCACGTTCGCTTCGCGGATCACCGCCACGTGTGGTCCGGCCGTGCACGATGCCGGGTTGCAGATGCGCGAGCGTTTGCTGGACACCGCTTCGCGGATCTTGGGCTCCGACGCGGTGACGCTGGCGGGCGACCGGATCTCGATGGACGGCGATCCGGAGAAGTCGGTGTCCCTTTTGGACATCGCCCGGATCGCGAACATCGGCAAGCACGGGATCACGTTGCCGGAGGGGATCAAGCCCGGGATCGAGACCACGAGCTACTTCGCCCCGTCCCGTGCGGCTTACGCCAGCGGCGCTCACGCCGCGTT
>CBIMJO010001775.1:0-1857 GCA_966244135.1 uncultured Actinocrispum sp.
ACGAGGGTGGGTCAGCTGGCTGCGGCGATCATCCGGTGCGGCAGCAGGTTCTTGAGCGCCTGTGACGGCTCCAGCCCCAGCTCGGCCTGCAGGATCCGGCGGCACTGTTCGTACTGCCGCAGCGCCGCGCCCCGGTTGCCGGCCGCCAGATGCGCCTTCACCAGCACCCGGTGCGCGCTCTCCCGCAACGGCTCCGCGCGCACGACCGCCAAACCGGCGGCGACCGCCTCACCGTGCCGACCGGCCTCGATCAACCGCTCGGACATCGCCTCCAACGCGTGCAACCGCAGCTGGTGGTACTGCTCCTGCTCGATCAGCACCCACTCGCTCTCCGACCAGTCCGGCAGCAGATCGGCCGACAGATCGGCGCGGGTCTCGGCGGTCAGGATGTCGTCGCACGAATATGTCGTGTCCAGCAACCGGTGGGCCCGGCCAATGGCGTCGTGAATGTCCACGGTGATGTGTTTCGCGATTGCCATCTCCTGCGCCGACGCCTCGATCACGTTGTGCCCGGCGCGCATTGCCCGCCACAGCGACGAACGGAGGTTCGCGTTCGCGCGGGACACCGTGTTCTCCGGCCACAATGTTCCGGCCACATAGGACCGTGTTCTCGGTCTGTCCTGCAGCGCGAGGAAGGCCAGGAGCCGTTGCGCGCTGGTGGAAATGGGCACCCGCCGCTGGCCGGCTGTCAGCGCGAATCCTTTCAGCAGCCGCAGTGTGATCTGGTCGTGGTCCGCGTTCATCGGTCCCCCCGGGCGATGCCGCCGTGCGTGATGTGATCAATTTCCCGGATACGCTGGGAATCGGTCGCTGCCCACACTACTCACAAGTTCATGATCGTGCCGACATTGTGAACGGCGCGCAGGTTAATGCCGATCCGTCACCGTGTCGTCACCAGTGCGTCGCAGCAGTGTCAAACGGCATGTCACGAGTCGCGTCGCAGCAGTTCGTCGAGCCACGCCTGGACCGCGATATGCACTTCTTCCGTTGTGGTGACGGCGATCGCGGGGGCCTGACGTGCGCCGATCGACCGGAGAACGCGAACGCGCAACGCGTCGCCGTCCACCCACACCCTCAGGATCAGGGTGCCTGCGCGCTCGAGGGGTGCGTTCACGAAACGGAAGAATGCCGCATCCGGTGTCACCTCGCCGTTGCCGGTCCCGTTGTCAGTCCCGTTGCCACAGCGTCGCCATTCTCCCGCCGGAACGGTTCGGTGACGCCGTCGTGACGAGCGGAACGCGGGATGGTCACGCGGGCCCTGCCATCCTCGCCCGGCATGCCTTCGAACGCGAAGCCTGGGGAGGACTCGCATGGGTGACTTCGGCGTCATCGCCGACGTCTCGACGATCATCGTGGAGACCCTCAACCAGGCGCTGCGCGGGCTGGGCATGCTGGAGAGGCCCATCGCCAAGCTGGACGACCTGCTGGAAACGCCGACCACACCGCCGCCGACGCTCACGGTGTTCCTCTACGAGATCGCCGAGGACCCGACGTCCCGCAACCGGCCGCCGGTGCGTTCGCTGCCACCGGATCCGCCGACGACCCGCAAACCGCCGATGGCGTTGCTGCTGCGCTATTTGATCACGCCGTGGGGCGGCGACCAGGTGACCCAGCACCGGATGCTCGGCCGTGCACTGCAGGCGTTGTACGACGACGCGATCCTGGACGGCGGCCAGCTGACCGGAAGCCTCGCGGGCAGCAACGATTCGCTGCACGTCACGCTGACGTCGTTGACGCTGGACCAGAAATCCTGGGTCTGGTACGCGATCCAGAAGCCCTACCGGCTGTCGCTGAACTACGAGGTCCGCGTGGTGAACCTCGATGTCGAGTCGGCGCAACAGGTCCGGCCGGTGCAGA
>CBIMJO010001776.1:0-1840 GCA_966244135.1 uncultured Actinocrispum sp.
CGCGAGCTACTACTTCTCGTCGATCGACGAGCTGATCGCCGAGGCGCGGACCGCGTTCGTCCGGCAGCGCGCGGAGGAGAGGGCGCTGCCCGAGGAACGCGCCGACGAAGCGCCACCGGCCGAGGTCGCTGAGTGGTACGCGAACCAGGTCATGGACCTGGAGAAAGGAAAACGCCTGGCGTTCTACGAAGTCCTGCTCAACGCGGCCCGCACTCCCGAACTGCAGGACGCCGCGCGCAACGCGCTGCGCTCCTATCAGGACTGGGCGGTCGCGGGTTTGAACGCGGCCGGAGCTCCCCGGGGCACCTCGGGTGCGCGCGCGTTCGTCGCCCTCGGCCTGGGCTTCGGTTTGCTGCACCTGGTGGAGGAACAGGATTCCGATACGGACGAACTGTTCGTCGCGCTCCGGGACCTCTTCATCGGCAGCATCCTCGACCCCGACGAGCACGCCGCCTGGACCCAGCGCCTCGCCACGCACACAGCAGCTTCGGAGCAAGACTGACGGCACGGTCGCATCGACCGGGCCGACAGGAGTGGGCGCGGTGCGCACTCGGACAGGGCTTTGGGGGCGGGCAAGAAACCGACGGGCCGGGTGTGCGGCGCGAAACTGGCGGGTTGGGTGAGTGCGGATGCATTGCCAGGCTGGGGATTTGCACACTGACGAGGCTGAGTGAGAGTGGGTGCACTGCGAGGCTGGGGGTTGGCGCGCTGACGAGCTTGGATGGCTAGCGGGTGCCGTGATGGGGCCGGGTGTGCAGCGCGAAATTAGCGCGCTGGGTGAGTGGTAGGTGAGCTGCGAGGCGGCTGGGTGGGTAGCGCGAAAAACTGACGCACTGGTGAGTGGCGGCTGCATCGCGAGCTGGGGTTGGTCGTGCGTTGACAGGGGGCTGGGTGGCAGCCAGTGAACTGACAGGTTGCTCTCACCGCATTCCCAGGGACCGTTCCTAGCGTGGAAGTGTGTCCGGGTTCGGTCGAAAAGCACTGGTCAGCGGCCTTGTGTTGGCCGCGGTCGTGTTGGTGGCGCCGACCCTCGCGGAGCCGGTAACCCCGGCCGGTCCCGCGGTCGTGGTGTTGGCGCCACCGCCGATCCCGGTCACGCCAACCCCGGCACCCGCGTACGCGCAGGACATGATCGCGGCGGGCCTGAACGCGGCCGCCAAGAACCTCACGGTGGGCGCCGCAGTACTGGATATGAACACCGGCGACCTGCAAGTCGGTGGCAGCACAGGCTTCTACTCGGCGTCGTTGTCCAAACTGATGCTGGTCGTGGACATGCTCGACCGCGATGACGATCTGTCCACTTCGGACGAACAGTGGATCTCGCGGGCGCTGAGCCTCAGTGATGACAACGCGATGAACGCGTTGTGGAGCAAGTTCGACGGCCCGGACGCGATGACCAGAGTGGCGGCCGGCCTGGGAATGGCAGGCACCGCGACGCCGGACGACCCCAGCCAGTGGGGGGAGACCGTTGTGTCGCCTGCCGGATTCGCGAGGCTGTACCAGCACATACTGTCCGAAATGGACGAGGGTGACCGGGACCGGATCGTCGAGGACCTCACTGCCGCCCAGCCCACCGCCGCTGACGGCTACCACCAGTTCTTCGGCCTGCTCGGCCAACCCGCGCAGGTCTACGCCAAACAAGGCTGGATGTACTACGGCAGCAAGCTCTACCTGCACAGCGCCGGTGTCGTGCACGACGACTCCGGCGACTACGTCGTGGTCCTGATGACCGTCCAGCCCGTCACCGCCACTGCCACGGCCCAGGCAGCCGTCGACAACGTGGCCTCGGCGATGCTCAAAGTCCTCGCCGCCACGTCCTGAAAAGGGTGTGGCTCGTGCA
>CBIMJO010001777.1:0-1839 GCA_966244135.1 uncultured Actinocrispum sp.
CGTGGCGAGCAACGCCCCCAGTTCGGCCCCGCGCCCAATCAGCCGAATCCCCACACCCCCATTCTGTCCCAAGTGCTGTGGCCGGGTGGGGTACCGGCCCTCGACACCCACCCGGCCACAGCACTAGCCCGCGTACCGCGTGAGTGTCGCGATCTTGGTGGGGGTGGTGGCGGCGAGCTTTGGCCGGATGCCGAGCTGGCCGAGCAGGGCCAGGTCGTCGCGGATGAAGTGGTGCGCGGCCAGCCGGCCGTCGCGTCCCTCGTAGAAGTGGATCTGCTCGACGTCCACCTGCCGCCGGGTGGGCGCGACGCCGACGATCTCGCCGACGTGCACCCCGGTCAGCCGGACCCGCAGGACCACGGTCGACCCCTCGGCGACCAGGCCCAGCACCTCCGAGCGGGGGGCGTCCAGCGCCTCCCGCAGCACCCGGACCGCCGTCTTGTAGCTGTCCGGGCCAGGTGGCATGCCGCGCTCGGCGAAGTCCGGCGTCAGCATTCCGTCCACACCAGACAGGTCCCCGCTGTTGAACGCGTGGTTCAACGCCAGGACGAGGTTCTTGTAGCGCGCAGACCGGTCGCTCATGACTGCTGATCCTGCTCCGGATGGGCCGTTCGGGGTATCCGTGGCACTACGGAATTGGCTACGTAGTCCGCGCCCTACTGGATCTCCGTGACGTCGTGGAAGACGTGTTTGCCCTCGTCACGGGCCTGCGCGACCATCTCGTCGGCGCCCGCGGAGGGCCCGCCGATCCTCAGTACCGCGTCGCAGCGGCTGAGCAGCTTGCGGGCGATCGGGTGGAAGATCTCGTCGAACGCCTCGTCGCCCGCGTGCTCGATCAGCGGCAGGGCAAGGGCTTCCCCGGTGACCGGGAGGTGCCCGGCCCGGAAGAGGTCGAGGGCGGTGCGGTTCATGGCATCGACGTTGGCCCGCATCTTGGCCGGGTCGCCGTTCGTCCCGGATCTGTACGGTCCGGCCACCAGGATCATCATTCCGGTCTCCTTACGCGAGAAGGGTGGTCACACCCGCCCGGCGGATCGCGGCGAGCGTGTCCTTGTCATCGGGTTTGTCGGTGACGAGCGTGCCGACCTCGCCGAGCGCGGCGACCTTGGCGAACGCCCGCACCCCGAACTTCGTCGAGTCCGCGACCACCACGGTCTGCTCGGCACGGGTCAGCGCGTGCTGCTTGACGGCCGCGTCCGCGATGTCGAACTCGGACCAGCCCAGCTCCTTGTGCACGGCACCGATCGACATCACGAAGGTGTCGAACCACATCTCATCGAGCATCTTCGCGGTCAACGGCCCGACCAGGCTGCGTTCACCCGGCCGTGACTCACCGCCGAGCACGATCAACCGGATCCCCTTCCGGTCGGCGAGGAGTGCGGCGGCCTGCAGGCTGAGCACCGCCACGGTCAGCGGAGCCCGCGCGATCAACGCTTTCGCGACTGCCGCCGTCGTGGTTCCGGCGTCGAGCAGGATCGTCTGGCCGGGTTCGACCACCTTCGCGGCGCGGGCCGCGATCCTCTTCTTGGTCGCCGCCTGCCACGCCTCCCGCCGCTCGAACCCCGCCTCCTCCCGCGGCGCGCTCAACGCGACCGCCCCGCCCCGCACCCGCTCGACCAGACCCTGCGCCTGCAACTCGTCCAGATCCCGCCGCACCGTCATCTCGGACACATTGAGCCGCTCAGCCAGCTCACCGAGCGAGATCCGCTGCGACTCCCGCACAAATCTCAACGTGAGGTCCAGGCGATCCGTAAGAGGCACACCCCCTTTCTATCACCAAGATGTGAGATTTGGTAGATCATCTGTGATGTTTGTCCCCGTGGCAAGCCATGACCCCAT
>CBIMJO010001778.1:0-1833 GCA_966244135.1 uncultured Actinocrispum sp.
GATCAGCGTTGATGTCTGTTGGGTATCGGCGGCGCCGGCATAGGTATTGGACCCGGTAGAACCGGTCGTGCCAGCGTGGGCGGATGACCAGAGAACGAACCAGTGTGGTGGTGGTCGGTGCGGGTCCGACCGGATTGACCCTCGCCCTTCAACTGGCGCGTTGTTCCATTCCGGTAAGGGTCATCGACTCGGCCACCGAATTCTTTCCCGGCTCCCGCGGCAAGGCGGTGCAGCCGCGCGTCATGGAGATCTTCGACGACGTGGGGATCGCGCGGCGGGCGGTGACCGCTGGTCGGTTCCGGACTCCGCTCCACAAGCGGTTCGACGACGGCACGACGGCGATCCACGAACTGCTGGAGTCGTCGGAAGAACCGAGCGCGGCCACGCCGTACACCAGGGCCTTGCTCATTCCGCAGAATCGCACCGAGCAGCTGTTGCGGGACCGGCTTGCCGATTTCGGTGTGGCTGTCGAGCTCGGGACCGGGCTGAGCGACTTCCGCCAGGACGGGGACGGCGTCACGGCGGTCCTGGCCGATGGCCGCGAGATCGACGCCGAGTACCTGGTCGGCTGCGACGGCGCGTCGAGCCCTGTGCGGAAAGGGGCGGGTATCGGCTTCGCCGGAACGACCGACAACAGCGCGCGGTGGATCGTCGCTGACGTCGAGATCGAGGGCCTCGACCGCGACTACTGGCACCAGTGGATCCACGGGCCGCACTCGATGCTGGCGCTGTGCCCGCTGCCAGGGACTCCCCTGTTCCAGATGCAGGTGCAGGCGCCAGACGGGGTCCGTGAGCCGCTGACCCGCCAGGTTGTGCAGGGCATCGTCGACGAGCTGGACAACGACGAGAACGTGCGGGTAAGGGCGGTGCGGTGGGGCTCGACATGGCGGTCCAACGTCCGCCTGGCCGAACGTTACCGGGAGGGCCGGGTCTTCATCGCGGGTGACGCGGCGCACGTGCACACTCCGGCCGGTGCGCAGGGCATGAACACGGGAATCCAGGACGCGTACAACCTGGGGTGGAAACTGGCCCACGTGCTGGCCGGAGCCCCCGCCGAGTTGCTCGACACCTACGAGGAGGAGCGCCGCCCGGCGGCGGCCGCGGTGCTCGGCCTGAGCGACCAGCTGATCGGCCAGGGCATTTCCGGCGTCATGCCGGCTTCCGGCATGACGGCCGTGATAACCCAGTTGAGCGTCCACTACCGGGCAAGCAGCCTGAGCGAGCCCGCTGTCGGCGGCCCGGACGAGCCGACCGGCGTCAGCCTCGTGGCAGGCGACCGCGCGCCCGCCAACCTGGCCGACCACTTCCGGGGGACCCACGTCACCGCGGTGGCCTTCGGGCCCGCGAGCTCGAAGGTGGCGAACGCGGTGGCCGGACGACTTCCCGACCGCGTCAAGGCGGTCTCCGTTCACGAGGACGAGGTCGAGGTCCGGACCGCCTACGACGTGACCGACGACGCGCTGTTCCTCGTCCGCCCGGACGGCCACGTCGGCGCGCGCTACGCCGCGCCCGACGAGACCAGGGCGATGGCCTATCTGGCGCGGTTGATCTGAGCCGCGCTTTCCGTGACCGCGCTGTCGCTGTCACGTACAACTGGAGTGGTGTGGAGGAACCTCCATGGATCTGGACCTGCGCAAGCTGCGGTACTTCGTCGCCGTCGCCGACAACCTGCACTTCGGCCGCGCCGCCGAGGAATTGCACATCGCGCAGCCGGTGCTCAGCAGGCAGATCCGCGTGCTGGAACAGGATCTCGGCACCCTCCTGCTGACCAGGGACAGCCAGAGCGTGGCGCTGACCGACGCCGGCAGGCAGCTGCTGACCGACGCCGGCCCG
>CBIMJO010001779.1:0-1830 GCA_966244135.1 uncultured Actinocrispum sp.
AGAAGCCGGCCAACAAGATCGACCTGTTCTACGTGCGGGTCACCCGGGAAGACCCAGTTGCGCTCGCCATCAAGAAGGTCGCCGCAGACAACGCCTGGGCCGTCGGCACCGGTAAGGGCGAGATCGGTGCGGTCGACACGCTGGAGGCCGTGTTCAACAACGGTGAGCGGTTCGAGGAGAAATCCGGGCCGACACTGCTGCACCACACCCTGTCGGTGATCTCGCGGTCGTGGGGCAACGACGATCCGAAGGCGGTGGACCGCAACATCCTCGGCGCCATCGGGCAGTTCCTGCTGCAGGTCGACAAGTATCAGGCCAAGCAGGGCGTCGAGCTCAAGTTCGATGTTGATCGTCTCGCGACCAACATGCGCGCCTACGTCAAGAACGGCCCCGGAGGGTGGCTCTCCTCCTGCCGGGGTATCGCTGAAGGCACGTCAAGGACTCTGCGGAAGGCCCTGTTGGGAGAGCTGTTCGACATCTACAACAAAGGCAAGGGCGGACGGAAACTCCCGATCAACTTCCTCGCCGTCTAACAGCCGTCCGCATAGTGTCGAACCCAGTGATCACAGATCAGGCGCGTGTCCGGCGCCACCCGCCACACGACCTGCTGGTCGCGCACAGACCCCCTGAACGGGGTGCATCCGCGGGCCGGCGTACGCGCGTACAGGATCGGCGAGCGGCGATCGAGACGTCCGGTCACGGATGATCGGTGCAGACGCATCCAGCGCTGCTACCGCCCGCTCTACGATGAGGCCAAAGTCCCTTGCACCAGGCGATCTGTGGTCGTCCGACCGGTTTATCCAGCTCCCCACCGCCCAGGGGTCAGGACATGCGCCGAGTCGCCGGTACGCGGACAGACGGGAGATGGCCGGCCATCTCGGCCAACCCATGCCAACGCGCAGCGTTCTCGGCGGTTGAACCGTTTCCGACGCCCGCTACGCGGCATGAGCGATTCTTGGTGCCGTTGAGCAGAGATAGAACGCCGGGTGGGCAGACTTGGGATCAGTCCGCCCGCCGCGAGTTTCATGCACAGTGGCGCGATGTGCTGGAGTTTCGCGTGCGGGTACCGGTGAGCATGAACCGCCGTGAGGCGACGTCAACAGGTTGCGATGAAGCCGTCGACCAGAGTGACCGGGGTGGTGTCGCGTGATGTCGTCGACGCAGCGACGCAGCATCGGCCCGTGCCGTGTGGCAGGAGGCGCTCTACCTGTACCGAACGCAGCAGCGCAACGACGCGGCCGCGTGGGTGGAACGCCAGCTCAGCGCCCTCGGCTGAGCATGTGAGCGGAGGAAATGACATGTTCTCGCCGGGCGGTCCAACTGGGTTTGCCGAGACGGTCGCGGCGGCATCGGATAACCGCCTGGTGTCGTTGTGGTGAACACCTGGTGACCACCACGGGCGGACCGGTTGGATTCGGCCGTCCGGCTGAGATCCTGCCCGGCCGTGGTTACACTCTGCAGTGGGAGGGCCCCTGACCGGGTAGTAGGGGCGCGCACAGAGGGAGGGGTTGAGAATGGACGAGTTGATCGAGCGTATTGACGCGGCCGGCAAGAAGGTCGCCTTGAACGACGTCTTCGACCCGTGGGTGGACGGCGTCATCACGACGGGCATGATCGGCGGCATGGCCACCCAATAACGTCGTGGAAGCAGGGGATGACGTGCACGTTCACGTATTCCTTGGACCCACTTTGCCCGGGCAGGACGCCTTGCGCATCCTGCCCGGGGCACTGCTGCACCCGCCTGCCGCGCACGGCGACCTGCTCCGGCTCGGCTGCGCGGCAGGCGATGTCGTGATCCTGGTGGACGGGTACTACCACCACAGTGCTTCC
>CBIMJO010001780.1:0-1828 GCA_966244135.1 uncultured Actinocrispum sp.
GACCGTCGACAAATACCTCTGCGGGCTGCGGCTGCGGGCCGGTTCCTGGGAACAGCCGATCCAGTCGTTGTCAGGTGGCAACCAGCAGAAGGTGCTGCTGTCGCGATGGCTGGCGACGCACGCGAAGGTGCTGCTGTTCGACGAGCCCACCAAGGGCGTCGACGTCGGCGCGAAGAGCGAGATCTACACGGTGATCGGCGACCTGGCCGCGGAAGGCCTCGCTGTCATCGTCGTGTCGTCCTACCTGCCCGAGGTGCTCGGGCTCGCCGACCGCGTACTGGTCATGCGGGACGGACTGGTGGCGGGCGAACTGCCCGCCGCGAGCGCCACCGAGGAAGACGTCCTCCGCCTGGCCAGCCCAGCAGCCTGAGACCTGGAGAGAAACCCATGACTGACACAGTCAAGGCGGCGCACGCCGCCGAGCCCGAAGAACGCATCCTCACCTTCGGCAACGTGTTCGGCCGGGACGCGGGCGGCATCGTGGTGCTGCTGGTGCTGGCCGGCGCGATGACGCTGGCCTCCGAGCAGTTCCTCACCGCCGACAACCTCGCCAACCTGGCCCGTCAGGTCGCCATCTTCGGCATCATCGCCGTCGGCCAGCTGATGGTGATCATCACCGCCGGCATCGACCTGTCCGTCGGGTCCATGCTCGGCCTGTCCGGCTGCCTCACCGCGGAGCTGTTGTTCCACGGCGCCGGCCTCCCGGTCGCGATCCTGGCCGGGCTGCTCAGCGGGGTGGTGGTCGGCCTGATCAACGGCTGGCTGGTCGCCTACGCCAAGCTGCCACCGTTCATCGTCACCCTCGGCATGCTCGGCATCGCCCGCGGTGTGGTGCTGGTGCTCACCGACGCCGCCACCGTGCAGCCGTTGCCGGACGCGTTCGCCAAGATCGCCAACGGCACCTTCATCGGTCTGCCGAACCTGTTGTGGCTGCTGATAGTCGTTGTCGCGGTCGGCGCGTTCGTCTTGCGCCGCACGGTCTTCGGTCGCTATCTGTACGCCATCGGGTCCAACCCCGAGTCCGCCAGGCTGTCCGGCGTGCCGGTCACCCGGATGCTGCTCGCCGTCTACGCCATCGCCGGCCTGCTGGCGGCCGTGGGTGGAGTGCTGTTCGCATCCCGTCTGAATGCGGGCATTCCGACCGCGGGCACCGGTTACGAACTCAACGCCATCGCCGCGTGTGTCATCGGCGGCGCCAGCCTGTTCGGTGCCAAGGGCACCGCGATGGGTGCCGCGGTCGGCGCGCTCATCGTCGCCACCTTGAACAACGGCGGCAACCTGCTCGCGGTCAACTCGTTCTACCTGCAGATCATCATCGGCCTGCTGATCCTGCTGGCCGTGCTGTTCGACCAGTTCCAGTCCCGCCGCGCCGCCCGCGCGGGTTGACGGCACCGCGCCCGCGAGCCGTCACATCCGGCGGCTCGCGGGGCGAGCGGCGCGGTCAGCCCACGCTCCAGGAGACCTCGATCTCCTTCGTGTAGGAGTCGACTTTGGCGCTGTACAGGACGTTGGCGAGATCCTGTCCTGCCGGCGCACCGTAGACCCCGCATCCGGTGTACTCGGCGCCGGGAGCGAGGGTCTCCGGCAAGTCGCCTTCGTCGCACTTGGGGAAATCCTTGGGATGGTCGAGGAAGAAGCGCAGATGTGCTCCGCCGCTGGTCTTTGCGCTGACACCGGTGGCGAATATGTACGGGCTGACCCCCGACTTGCCGGTATTGCGGTACTTCATCGTCACGTAGTACGGGTCGGTGGCCTTCTCCTCGGCGTCCAGGTTGAAGCCCTTCAGGTCGGCGATCGCGGCCTTCTCCACCGAGACGGCCGTGACCTC
>CBIMJO010001781.1:0-1789 GCA_966244135.1 uncultured Actinocrispum sp.
GCGAACGGCAGCGGCTGACCGACGGCCTGGCCATGCACCTGAGCGCCATCCACCCGCGCTGCGCGGTCGCCCTGATCGGCGATGTCGCCTACGGCTTGCTGCCGGTGTCCCGCGACGGCGAGGACCAGGGCATCCGGGTGGCCACCGACTTCCTCGACCGGGTGGGCAACCGCGTACCCGCGTTCATCGGGGTCGGACCGGTCGCCACCGACGTCGCCGGGCTAGCCGCGGCCCGTGCCAACGCCGACCGCGCGGTCCAGGTCCTGCGGGCGGGCACGGCCGGTGACCGGCGGGTCGCCCGGCTGGCGGATGTATACGTCGACGCCCTCGTGCTCGAGCTACGCGATCTCGTGGCCGCCCAAGGTGGTCAGCTCACCGGCCCGGTCGCACTGCTGGCCGAGTACGACGCCAAGCACAGCACGAACCTCGTCGAGACCCTGCGGGCCTGGCTGGACGCGTTCGGCGACGTCATCGCCGCCTCGGCCGCCGTTCACGTGCACCCCAACACGTTCCGCTATCGACTGCGCCGGCTGACCGAGATCGGCGGCCTCGACCTGGCCGATGCCGACGCGCGGTTCGCCGCGATGCTCCAGCTGCGCGTGTTCCCACTGCTCCGTGGCCGCTAAGGAGCCACCAACGCTCACGGTTCTCTGTCCCGGCGGGCCAATGGTCCCGGTAAAATCGCGGCCGGGCGACGACGGTGGGGAGCCGGTGGTGAGACGTTCACGAAATTCATCCCGGCTCTGGTGGATTTCCGGGTTCTTTCTCTGCGCGGGCGTTGCCGGGCTGACGTGGCGGCTCCTCGGAATGGACACGCGCGGCTCAGAGGTCGCGGGCATCCTTTCGCTGGCCATGGCTGGTATCAGTTTGGCCGCGGGAGGTGTGGCGGCCTGGTTTGCGTGGGTCGCCGTGCGGGACAAAGAGAGCTTGGACGCTGTCGGGCAGGAGTTGCTGCGCGACGTCATACGTCAGGAACGGCCCGTGCACAATCAGTTGCTCGGGGACGTCGCCGGTTCGAAACCGGCGGACGTCACGTTCGCCCAGCCGCCACCGAGCCTGATCCAGTGGCGCACTGACGGCGGTGCGCAGCGCGGGACACTTCGCGATGTGTCGAAGTACTACGACAACCTCAGTCGTGGCCGCCTTGTTGTGCTGGGGAGGCAGGAGCGGGAAAAACGGTCCTGCTGCTGCATCTCTTGCTGGATCTCGCCGAGTCCGGGGCAAGCAGCGGCAAGACGCGCGTACCGGTGCGACTGAGTCTGCCCACGTTCCCGGTCGACCCGAGCGAGGTGTTGGACTCGTCCGGCCGTATTCGCGCGAGAGAGGTCGCTGACCGGCTGAACAGATGGATCGCGGCACATCTGCGGTCGACCTACGGCCTGACCAGGCGGCGGGCGGAGAAAATGGTCGATCAGGGGCTGATCCTGCCCATCCTGGACGGCCTCGACGAGATGGACAACCGGGACGGGCGGGCCGGGCGGGCCGCGATGGTGATCCACGGCCTCAACCATCTCGCGAGCCCGTTCATCCTGGCCTGTCGTTCCGAGCGCTACCGGCAGTTGGTCACTCCAGCGACCGACACGCCACCCGCGATACTCCAGGACGCCACGATCATCACGATTCGTCCGCTCACCCCGAACAGGGCGGCGGACTATCTCGCGTATCGGTTTCCCGCGCACGGCACCACGCGGAAGATCGAGGCACGGTGGGAGCGATTGTGGCAGCGGCTGACACAGTCCGGCCGGGATCAGCTCGTCACCACGCTCGATCGACTGGTCGAGCGTCAGCC
>CBIMJO010001782.1:0-1789 GCA_966244135.1 uncultured Actinocrispum sp.
GGGCGCCCCCGCCTTCTTTCGGGGGGTCAACCACCGTTGTGGGCTGCCCCCGCTCCCGCGCCCCGCACTGCACACATACATCTCGCCGATCCGGACCGCGCTCACTCGG
This sequence comes from uncultured Actinocrispum sp., assembly GCA_966244135.1. GTDB lineage: Bacteria > Actinomycetota > Actinomycetes > Mycobacteriales > Pseudonocardiaceae > Kibdelosporangium. The sequence goes on from CBIMJO010001782.1 coordinate 110, forward strand.
CTTTGTGCGGCGGAACAAGCCAGGGACGGCGAGCCTGCGCTGCGCCGGATCGTGGACTTCTACCTGCACACCGCGTACGCGGGCGACCGCTCGCTGAACCCGCACCGTGCCCGGATCGAACTCGATCCGCCCAGCGCCGAGCCGCTTCCCTTGACCGATCCGCTGCCCTGGTTCGACCGTGAACACGCCTGCTTGCTGGCCACTCAGCGACTCGCCGCGGCCCAAAGCCGGCACCGGACGGTGATACACCTGGCATCGACGCTCGTCACCTACCACACTCGCAGAGGCCACAATGGACAAGACCTGGAGACGACGCTTGCCGCGCTGACCGCCGCCGAGCAGCTCGGCGAACCGTTCACGCGGATGCACGCGCTTCGCATGGCCGGGCATGCGGCCGGTCGGACGGGTGGGTGTGGGGTGCTCGCGCCTACAACATGGTCGGCTGGCTGTGGAGCAGGCGTTGGCCATTGCCCGCGAGCTCAACCATGCCGACTATGAGCGGACTTCCTGACCCGGTTGACGGAGACCCGCCTCGCGCTCGGCGACCGAGCGGAGGCGGTCTCACTGTGGCGGCAGTCCCTGGCGATGCCGGAGGACCAGCAACCAGGGAAGCCGCTCGCGTCCGGAATCAACTGTCCACTGTAGAGGGTGAGCTGCGGTAACGCGGGTTGGTGGCGTGCCATTCGAAGCCGCCGCCCATCCAGGACCGGATACCCCGCAGGAACCGTTGCAGTTCCAGCGAAGGGAACGGCGCCAGCTCCTGGTGCCGGGCCTCGAAGTCGCGGACCAGCTTGTTGTGCAGCTCGACGGTGACCTCGGTTGCCTCCTCGATCGAACAGTCCCGGTCGGCGGCGATCTGCAGGACCATGTTGCAGACCGGTTTCTCGTCCGCCGCGTCCTTCGCCACCGAGAACAGGTCGTTCACCATCACCGACGCGGTTCCGGCCCGCATCAACGCTTCCCGCACGCGCGGCTCGTAGTAGATCTCCGCGGGCAGGTCGTAACCGCCGACCGCGTCGATCAACGTCATCGACGTGTAGAAGCTGTCGTGCTGGCGCGCGGCCAGGTACTCCCACGCCGGCGGGTACGACTCGGTGAACCGCCAAGCGGCATAGGCGTTCCACGACACGAACATCGCGAAAGTGGCGTAGCAGACCCGTTGCACCACCGCCGGCGAGCCATGCCGGCCCAGGTGGTTGATGCCCGAGTTCAGCGCGACCAGGATCGGCTCGCCGCGCAGCTTCCCGGTGAGCTGCTCGGTGAACTCGCCCGCGGGCGCGACCGGGTCCATCGCCGCCATCACCAGCGCGAGTCTCGGCGGCAGTTCCGTTGGCGTGGCACCGAGTTCGCTGTCGTCGGCGTACAGGTCGTCCGCCGCCCACCAGGCCGCGTTGAGCTGGGCAGCGATCAGCAGCCGGTCCGGGTCATCGGTGTCCGGGTGGGCGAGCATGACCAGGCGCCCGAACCCCGCCTTGCCCATCAGCTCGACCTGGTCGTCCGGGAACCCGCAGTCCGCGGCCCACACAATCAGCCGCTGGTTGACCTCCTCGGCCAGCGCGTCGTTGATCCGTTCGACGACCGGGACATAAAGGGGCGGACCGGTTCCGTCGCCCCACGGCCGTTCGGCGTAGCCCGGGTCCGGCAGCAGCGCCCGGGCCGCGGACGTGCCCAGCCCGGACG
>CBIMJO010001783.1:0-1785 GCA_966244135.1 uncultured Actinocrispum sp.
TCGGGACCTACTTGGACGGCTTCCCCACCGAGATCGCCGGCACGGTCACGGTGCACCAGCTGCTCACCCACACCTCGGGCATGGGCGACATCTACAACGAGGTCAACGGCCCGACCATGCAGAGCTGGTCCACCGAGGAAGAGGTGACCGCCGGACTGCTGCAACTGCTGCGCCAGGCCCCGCTCCGATTTCCGCCCGGCACCTCCTCCGAGTACAGCAACGCCGGTTACGTCACGCTCCAGTTCATCGTCGCGGCCGTCTGCGGCCTGACCTTCTACGACTTCGTACGCCAGCACGTCTTCCACCCGGCCGGCATGTCGGACACGGACTTCTACAACCGCGATCAATGCGGCGACAACCGGCGTATCGCCCACCCCTACGCCCCACCGGACCCCCAGTCCGGCGGACCACGCATCGACCACCTCCAGCGCGTGGAATTCCTCGGCAACGGCGCGACCGGCGCCTACTCGACCGCAGCGGATCTCATCGCGTTCACCAAAGCGTTGACAGGGAACAAACTGCTCGACGCCCAGCACACCTGGCTGGCAACGAGCCCGAAGAACCCCGTGCCACCGAAAGGACCGCCACCGCCCGGAAAGCCCCCGCAGTTCCTGTTCGAGTGCTACGGTCCCAGCGCCACCCTGACCAACGGCCACTGGCTCCTCGGCCACAACGGCGGCAGCAGCAACGGCATCTCGACCGACCTGGCCTGGTACCCAGGCGACGGCTACCTCGCCATCGACCTGTGCAACTACGAGGGTGGCACCACCAGGGACATCGAGAACCTCTGCAAACAGTTGATCACGCGGTAGCCGTATGACGCGCGACACACGACATCACTCCACAAGGGCCGGAAGTTGCCCGTCATGTTTTAGACGTCGTCGTCCGTGCTGATGTTGTCGTGGCACATCCGAGCCGAGATCCGGCGTTGGCAGTAGGCGGGTTCATCACGGCCGACGAGACCGGCTTGATCGCCGATGCGTCCACTGTGGACGACCGGACAGACCCCGGAACCGGCTGCCGCCCCAAATGCCAGGCGTGTCCCATCCGATCGCGATCGACCGAGCCGCACAAGCACCGGCCACGCTGTTCGTCGCGGGCTTCACCGGGTTGGTCCGCAAGACGACTTGATTGACACAAATCCTTGCTACTTGCGATCACTGTGTACTCGGCTACTAATGTTCGTGCCATCCGCTCATAGCCGCTGAGCGGTCGCCGCTGCATCCGCATCCTGCGTGCGTCGGATGGGTGCACGACGACCTGGGGAACCTTCACACGGATGCGGGACCTCCGATGAGTTCCAGCTCGGTCCCTGGTCTTTACAGGCACATCGACCTCGCACTCGCGAACTTGGAGGTACCTGTGAAGCTCTTGCTCACCTCGGGTGGCGTCACGAACCCGAGCATCCACGCGGCGCTCGTGCAGCTTCTCGGCAAACCGATCTCCGAATGCCACGCCCTTTGCATCCCGACGGCACAGTGGGGGCACCCGATGTGCAGTCCGGTCTCGGTGCGGGGATTCGTGGCCGCCGAGCCCAGGTGGCGGCATTTCTCCGGCCTGGGCTGGGCGTCGCTCGGTGTCCTCGAACTCACCGCACTGCCCACCATCGGCGCGCAGCGATGGGTTCCCTGGGTCCAGGAGGCGGACGTGCTCCTCGTCCACGGCGGCGACGCCACATACCTGTGCCACTGGATGCGGGCATCCGGGCTGGCCGATCTACTGCCTTCGCTGCCCGACACGGTCTGGGTGGGCGTGAGCGCCGGAAGCATGGTCATGACGCCCCGG
>CBIMJO010001784.1:0-1775 GCA_966244135.1 uncultured Actinocrispum sp.
GTCGACGGCATTCCGCTGGTCACCGGCCGCGACGGCACGCCGCCTTCGTTCGTCATCCTGGCCACCGCTGATCTGGCCCACTGGCGCCAGTTCGGGAAGGGCGGCGCCGCGACCATGGGCGTGATGCGGCTGGGAGCTGGCACGGTCTTCAACGCCGCCACCGTCAACTGGGGACTCACACTGGCCGACCCTGCGGTGGACCGGATCACCCGCAATGTGCTCGACCGGTTGTCCGGTCCGGCACCTCGATGGGAGGTCATAGGTTCCGGAGATGGCATACAGGCTTTGGTGGCCTGGGAAGGCACATTGTTCGCACTGAGAGGCTCTCGGCTGCTGGCCCGGGAGATCTGTGGCCAGAACCTGCGCTGGCGGGACATTGACGACGCCGGTGGTGTTATCGCGATCGCCGTTCCCAGAGAGGCACACGGCGGTCCGTCGCTGGGGCTCTATGGCGTGACTTCGGACGGGGTGTTGCGCTATCGCGACGCTGTCACGGAATCGGCGCTGTGGGTGGACGTCGGTGTCGCGCCCGCCGATGCCCTCGCGCTGGCGGCCGTGGACGAAGGGATGTTCGCCGCCACTCCGGAAACGTTGTGGCACCTGCCCATCCGGAATCTGGCCGAAGGACGTGACGGCTGGGCGAAAGTCGGGGACTCGGCTGGAGTCGGCGCGTTGACCGCGGCCAACGGGCGGTTGTTCGGTATCTCGGGCAGCCGCCTGCTGACCCGGCTGCCGGTTCGCGACGAATCACCGTGGACAGACCACGGTTCTGCCGACGATTGCACCGCGATCGCAGCCCACATGGGCCGGCTCATCGGCGTGAGCGCGGGGGCGTTGCGGTGGCGGATGGTTCACACGGCTTCGTAGGCCAGCCACTGGGCGGCGGTGTGCAGGCCCAGGTCGAGCTGGGCTGTCTGGGTTTGGTTGAGAATCGGTGTCCAGGGGCCGCAGTCGAGGGGGACCGGGCGGACCGTGCGGCGGATGGCTTCGGCGAGTTCGCCGGTCCGGACGGCGAGCCCTTGGGGGACAGGGCGTCCGGTCGCGATGGAGTCAACGACCTCGGTGGTGTGGACCAGGTGGACCATTTCGTTCGGGTCGGTGATCCGCAACGGCTCGTTGACCAGGGCCTGCCACAGGAGTTCGGCGACCAGCGACCCGCGCGGCATTCCTGGTCCGTACACAGTGGCCGGAAGGGTGACGGCGTCGGCGGCGTTCGCGCAGACCTTGATGCCTCGGTCGGCGAGCCCGCGTGCGATGTACTCGCCGAGCGGGGAATCCGCGTCACGCAGGGCTACTGTTCTTGTGACAGGCAGTGTTCCAGTCAGTGAGGTGGCTTGTTCCTGGCCCAGTCCCACCGCGGTCCGGAGGGTGGCTACGAGGTCTGGACCAAGGTCGGGTGCGCTGGGTAAATGGCACAGACCACCTGGCGCCATCGTGGCGAGTGCCGCGTCGAGCACGGCCGCGTCGGGTTTCCTGGTCTGGAATGGGTCCGCGGGCCGGTCGTGCCCTTCCAGCTGGTTGACCACGCCCATCGCGAAGGCGGTCAGCCACAGCGGCCATGCCTGGCCGGATACGTGTTCGCGCAGCGCATCGACGTCGATCCCCAGGCCGGACAGGTAATCGGCGCACGGGATGTTCAGCCAGTGGTCCTGGACCCGCACGGCGCACTGGGCGGCGCCGTACTTGAAGAACGGCACGGCGGACATCCGGCCGATGATGTCGTCCTCGTCGGCGGGTTCCGTGGCGGCGAAACAGGCCGAGCGGCGCAGGCCCTG
>CBIMJO010001785.1:0-1767 GCA_966244135.1 uncultured Actinocrispum sp.
ATCCGGCCAGCTGTTGTGCGTGTCCCAGGTTCCCTTGGGGCGCTCGATGTCGGCCATCGGCTCCTTCATGATCCCGTTGTCCAGACCGAACAACCAGTGGTCCATCCAGCGGTGCAGCTGGCGCTGCCACTCGTCCGGGCGCTCGCCGACCGGGTCGGCGTGACCGCCGCGGTGCAGCCAGATCTTGCGCGGCACGTTGTTGCGCGCCAGCTCGTCCCACCAGGCGACGCCGTTGCGCAGCTTGACGTTCCAGTCCTCCATGCCGTGCACCAGGAACACCGACGCCTTCACCTTGCTCGCGTCCGGCCGGTAGTCGCGTTCGGCCCAGAACGGGGTGTAGTCCCAGGTGTCGTCGCCCGCGTTGTCACCCAAGGACTTGATGAACGCGGTGCACTTCTGTTTCGCTCTGGCACTGGCCACGTAGTTCGCCAGGTACTCCGGATACCTGTTGCCCCAGGCACCCTGGTAGCCGATCCCGGCATCGTGGGTGTAGTCGTACCAGCTGGAGATCGCGGCGATCGGCACGATCGTCTTGAGACCCTCCACGCCGGTCGCGGCGACCGCGTTGGGCAGTGTCCCGTTGTACGAGACACCGATCAGCCCCACCGCGCCGGTACTCCACTTCGCGACGGCCTCGGAACCGTTGGCGTACTTGGCCTTCGCCCGCCCGTTCAGCCAGTCCACCACGGACTTGATGGACAGCGTGTCCTCGGCGTCACCGGTGGTCGGGCAGCCCTCGGACCGGCTGGTGCCCTGCATCTCGGCCTCGATCACGGTGTACCCGCGCGGCACGAAGTACTCGTCGTACCAGCCGAAGAATCCCACCGGCAGCTGGGGATCCCCGCTGGCCGAGAGGGGTGCGCGGTAGTACGGGCTGGGCTCCATGATGACCGGCGTCTTCAGGCCGTTGTTGGTCTCCTTGGGCCGGATGATCTGGATCGCGATCCGGTCGTTGGCGCCGTCTTTGTCGCTGTCCATCGGCGCCTCGACGAACACGTCCTCGCGCACCGCGTCGTCGTAGGAGTAGATCGGCTGGGTCTCGTCGACGGGCAGGGGTGCCGCGGATACTGGTGTTCCCATCGTGGCCACTGCTGTGCAGAGGGCAGCAGTGACGACGATCCGTAGTCGTCGCATAACTCGCAGACAACCAACGGCGTCGATCAAGCGGCACAGCCGAACGGACCAAGGTATTCACAGTTTATTCACTGAACTATGAATCGACCTGGAGTCCACTATGGACGCTTGAGCTGGGATGCCTGGGTGTAGGAGGCGACGATCGCGGCCAGCTCGGCCGGGTCGATCACGTCCTCGATGCGGTCGAAACCGTTGGGAGCACGGCTTTCTACCTCGTCGATGACCGCCTCTGGACCACCGCGCCGGTTGCGCAGCACGATGTCCGCCGTCGCCGTGCGACGCTCGTCCTGGTATGCCTGCAGGCCGGCCGTGGGATCATCGTGCGTGGCCAGGTTCCCGCTCAGCGAGGTGGCGTCCAGGATCGCCTGGCCGGCGCCGTTGGAGCCCATCGGGTACATCGGGTGGGCGGCGTCGCCGAGCAGCGTGACCCGGCCGGAAGTCCAGTACGGCAAAGGGTCCCGGTCGCACATCGGCAGCTCATAGCAGTCCTCGGTGGCCTCGACCAGGCCGGCGTGGTCGAGCAGCGCCGTGCGGAACTGCCCGGCCAGCTCCTTGAGGTCGGCCGGGTTGGCGTGCTGGGACCAGTCCTGGCGCTCCGGCGGCGGGTCGCCGGGCGCGCCGGTGAGCCGGCAG
>CBIMJO010001786.1:0-1762 GCA_966244135.1 uncultured Actinocrispum sp.
TCGTCTCGGGTCCCGAGGAGGCCACGCTCAGAGTCGCCGAGGGCTTCAAAAACCGCAGGCTCAAGGTCAGCCATGCTTTCCACTCCAGCCTGATGGACCCGATGCTGGCCGAGTTCCGGCGGATCGCCGAAGGTCTCACGTTCTCGGCTCCAACGATTCCGGTGGTGTCCAACGTCAGCGGCACGCTCGCTGGGGACGAGATCAGCACGCCCGGGTACTGGGTCGAGCACGTCCGGCGGACGGTCCGATTCGCCGACGGCATGCGGGCCCTGCAGTCCATGGGCGTCACCCGGTACGTCGAGATCGGCCCGGACGCGGTGCTCGCCGCGATGGGCGCCGACTGCGTGGACGGGGTCCTCATCCCGTCCTTGCGCCGCAACACCCCCGAGCCGGACGCCCTCCTGGACGGTCTCGCCACCGCCTACACCCACGGCGCACTCGTCGACTGGACTGTCCTTTCCGGACAAGGCAACCTGATCGACCTACCGACGTACGCGTTCCAGCACGAGCACTATTGGCTGACCGCACGCACGACCGGCAGCGATATGACCAGCCTCGGTCTGGGCGGCACCGGTCATCCGCTGCTCGGTGCAGTCACATCGATCGCCGACGGCGCCGGGATCCTGCTCTCCGGTCGCGCGAACGCCTTCCCGCCCGCGGCTTTCGCGGAGCTGGCGATCGCGGCGGGTGACCGGGTCGGCTGCGACCGGATCGACGAGCTGACCGTGCATGCCGCCGTGGCTCAAGGCGCGCAACTCCAGGTGCTCCTGGGCAACCCCGACGACCACGGCCGCCGCGCCCTGACGGTCTACTCGCGGTCCGGCGACACCGAATGGACCCGCAACGCCACCGCCGTCATCTCCCCCGCGAACGCCGACACCCCAACCGTTCCCGAGAGCGACGTCTGGACAGTGTTGAGCCTCCCGGAGGACCAGCACGACCAAGCGGCGGCGTACGGCATCCACCCCGACTTGCTGCAAGCTGCCGTGGAAGCGCTGACCGAGGCACATCCCGTGCGGTGGACCGGGTTCCGCCTGTTCGCCACCGACGCCACCACGATCCACGTTGCCACCAGGGAACTCTCCGAGAACTCGATCGCCCTCACGCTGACCGACCCCGAGGGCGACCTGGTCGCCGTCGCCGAGTCGGTCGTGCTGGGCACACTCGACGAAGCTACAACCGCCGCCACCGAGACAGTGACCCGGCGAACCGCCCGCAGAACGGCATCCGGCAAGGCGAAGGCGTCCAGCCTCAGCGGCGAACTGGCCGCGTTGGACGACGCAGGCCAACACCAGTTCCTCCTGGACCTGGTCTGCCGGTCGGTCGCGGCCGTGCTCAAGCACACCAACGGGGTCGAACCCGCCAAGGCGTTCAAGGACCTCGGCCTGGACTCGATGACGGCGGTGCAGTTGCGCGACCGGCTCAGCACCGCGACCGGGATCTCGTTGTCCACCACCCTGGTCTTCGACCACCCCACGCCGGTCGCGCTCGCCCGGTACCTGCTGGCCGAGATCACCGGCGAGCACACGCAGGTCACCCGGCGCACCTCGGCGGGCACCGACGAGCCGATCGCGATCATCGCGATGAGCTGCCGTTACCCCGGCGGTGTCCGGTCGCCGGAGGACCTCTGGACCCTCGTGGCCACCGGGACCGACGCGATCGGCGACTTCCCGGTCAACCGTGGCTGGGACCTGGATCGTCTCTACAGCCCCGATCCCGCGACCCCGGGCACGTGCTACACCCGCAACGGCGGCTTCCTGCA
>CBIMJO010001787.1:0-1759 GCA_966244135.1 uncultured Actinocrispum sp.
GTCGCCAGGCGTTCGACGGCGATCTGCGGTTTGTCGCACCCGGACTGGCCGAGGATGACATGGGTCCGCTACCACCGGTGGTGGTGCCCCCTGAACATGAACTCGCGGTCCTGGCGCAGGAATCCGCCGTGGTCACCCGGTTCCGGGTGTTGATGACGTGGGTGGGCGCTGGACGCTTGCTGACGGCGACCAAGCGCCTGCGCGTGGCCGATGCCCGCGAACTCGCGCACCTGCTGGACGTGGATCGGCCTTACCTGGAGCGGGCGCGGAGCAGCGCGGACCTGCCGCAGGTGTCGTTGCTCGTTGCGTGGGCCAAGGCGACTCGCCTGGTCCGCGTGGTCAAGGGGCGGCTGGTGCCGGTCAAGAGCGCGGCCGGGCTTCTGGATCGCCCGTTGGACCTGTGGCGGCGGGCGGATGAGGTCTTCCCCGAGCTGGGGCCCGCGATCTGCATGCCGTCGAGCTACTACGAAGACACCTCAGTGCTGGGAGAGGTTCTGGCCGAGGTGCTGCCGGAGCTCTGGCTGTGCCTCTACACCGCGGGTGGGACGCCGGTGCCGGTGGAACTGCTGGTCGAGGTCGTCAGGGACGCCTTGCATGCCCGGTTCGACTTCGGGATCGGGGGGATGCTGGTGGACTTCCGCGAACTGATGTGGAGACGGGATCTCGACCGCGTGATCGAGGCGTTGCAGGTGCTGGGCGCGGTGAAGCTGAGCGAGGACGTGTCCGACGCCGAACGGGACAAGATCATCGAGTTGTCCGGCAACGAGAACCCGGACCCGTCTCTCGTGGGGCTGACACCGCTGGGGTTGTGGGGCGTGCGGGAACGATTGCTGGCCGAGGGATTCGCCGCCCCGCTGCTGAGCGAACTGATCGGCCTTCCCTGGGCGCAGGTGTGCCCAGCCGTGCGGCACGCGTCGCCGGACGTCACCGAATCCGCGGTGACCGAATGGGTGAGGGCGAGGCCGGTCGCCGAGGCGGCGGCTGAACTCGCTGAGTTCTGCGCGGACGGGCCTTCGCCGATGGATCGCCTGCTGACCTGGACGGCATTGGAACACACCGGGACGCCGGGGGTAGAGCATGCCCGTCGGTTGCGGTCGGCTGGAGGCGTGGCGGGTGCGGTGGCCGCCGACTGGCTGGTCCGCCATGACGCTTTGGCTCCCGACGCTGTACGTGAGGACGAGATGCTTCTCGCCCTGGCCGAGAATCTCGCTGCTATGCATGAGAACGACTTGCTGATCGACGAGTTGACCCAGCATCCGATCGAGGACCAGGCGGGTTTCGTTCGTGCACTGGCGGCAGCCGGCCACCCCGACCGGATCGACCTGCTCGCCACGATCTCCGAACGGCATCCGGACCGTGAAATCGCCGCAGCCGCCCGCACGGCTCTTGAACGGCACGGCGCGTGACGACCGGCATCGTCTAGGGGGCGATGCCAGCAACTCCAGGTAACGCATCAGGGTACCTGGAGTTGCTGGCACCAGGTGTCGTCGCGGTCCAGAGTCTTTGCCTCGCGCCTGCCTCTGGTTACTCTAAGTGAGTTCAGTTTGGGAAGCCTGATCAAGGCTGGTGCACAGTGGACGTTTCGCGGCGCCGACGGGCGTGGGCCGTTGTACTCACGGGCATGCTCGCCGCGGCACTGTTTGCCGGGGTGCAGGCGCCCGCGCAGGCAGGTCACCAGGCATCGACACCGTGGCCAGGTGGGCGATGGGAGCCGGGACCAGCCCACTACGGAACGAAGGTCGTCTCGAATATCCCGGTG
>CBIMJO010001788.1:0-1751 GCA_966244135.1 uncultured Actinocrispum sp.
CGGTCCGATCGGTGAGCCCTGGTCGCGGATGGTCGTCACGCCGAAACGGGAGAACTTCGGCGCGATCCTCCCCTCGGTCGACGCGAACGAGATGTACTCCACCTACTACCCGCGCGCCAACGCCACCCTGGGCGTGAACAACGTCGACCAGGCCTGGTGGGAGGCGGTGGACTGCTACCAGTACGCCCGGGTCGGCCGCAAACAGGCGCAACGGTCGGGGTTCCCGTTCGTTTTCGTGCCCAATGTGTACGACATGGAGTACATGAAGCAGGAGTCGGCGGGCACGGTGCCGAAGTCCGCGGTCGCCGGGGAGATCCTGTACGGCAACAACTACGGCAAGAAGTCCCTGCAGAAGACCTATATCGCGCAGGCGAAGGCGACCGGCCGCGTGGCGATCTCGGCCCTGCACCGCGTCACGACGGTCACCCCGCGCGGCGGTGGCGGCTACGACGTCACCATCGAGCAGATCAACACCAGCGGCGACCTGGTCGCCACCAAGGTCGTGGCGGCGGACAAGGTGTTCTTCGCCGCGGGAAGTGTCGGGACCAGCAAGCTGCTGACGAAGCTCAAGGTGACCGGTGCCCTGCCCGCCTTGAACGACGAGATCGGCAAAGGCTGGGGTGACAACGGGAACGTCATGGTCGGCCGCGCGAACCACATCTGGGACCCGACCGGTTCCGTGCAGTCGTCCATACCCACCGCGGGTATCGACAACTGGGCCGCCGGCGGCGCGTTCGCCGAGGTGGCGCCGCTGCCCACCGGCATCGAGACCTGGGCGTCGTTCTACCTGTCCATCACGAAGAACCCGAACCGGGCCCAGTTCAGCTGGAACGCGGCCACCGGGAAGGTCGATCTGAGCTGGCAGACCGCGTGGAAGCAGCCGTCGATCGACATGGCCAAGACCATCTTCGACAAGATCAACGCCAAGGAGGGCACGATCTACCGCACCGATCTCTTCGGTGTGTACAAGACCTGGGGCGACCACCTCACGTACCACCCGCTCGGTGGCGCGGTGCTCAACAAGGCGACCGACAACTACGGCAGGCTGGCCGGGTACACCGGTCTGTACGCCATCGACGGGTCGCTGATTCCGGGCAACACCAGCGTGAACCCGTTCGTCACGATCACCGCGCTCGCCGAGCGCAACATCGAGCGGATCATCGCGACCGACCTGTAGACAGTGCCCGGGGCCGTGGCGCGCGGCCCCGGTGCCAGGGTCACTGGGTCTGCATCTGGCTCGGCAGCACGCAGATCGCGTCCAGGCCGAGCACGTGGTTGAGCCGGCCGAACGCCAGCCAGGAGCCGATGCTCATGCTCAGCTCGACGATCTCCTGCTGCGTATAGTGTTGCGACATCCGGGCCCAGAACTCGTCGTCCAGGCCATGGTGGTCGACCGCGTAGCGCTCGGCGTACTCGGCGGCCAGCCGGGTCCGGTCGTCGAACGCATCCGTTGTGCGCCAGTCGGTCACGGCGTCGATGAAGCTCTCCTCGACCTTCCGGCCGTCCTTCTCGGTGCGCCAGTCCATGCAGAACATGCAGCCGTTGATCTGGGCGATCCGCAGCCGGGCCGCCTCGAACTCGCGCAGTCCCAGCGTTGTGTTGGCGTACACGGAAAGCGAGAAGTTCGCCGCGGCCTGGCCGATACCCGGGACCATCTCGCCCCACACGTACGCGATGGGGTCCTTGCCCTCGGGGATGTCGATCTGCATCGCTACCTCCTTCCGAGCTTGCCGGTCACCGGCCGCAGGGGC
>CBIMJO010001789.1:0-1751 GCA_966244135.1 uncultured Actinocrispum sp.
CTGGCCACCGCCGCGCACGACCTGGCCGCGCTGGGACTCGACATCCCCGGCGACGTCGACCTGGCCGGGCTGGACGACGCCGGGCCGTTCGACGTGCTGCCGCTGACCGTGGCCGCGGTCGTCCTGCCGTCCCGTGACATGGGACGGCAGGCCATGCGGCTGCTGCACTCCCGCGTGACCAGCGACAGTCCAGAGTGGAACCCGGAGCTGGTCGTGCTGCCGATCTCGTTGCGCACCAGGGAATCGGCGCCGGGTCACCTGCGGGTCGTCGGCGCGCCCCGGGACCAGCTGTGACGGTCCTGGCCGAGGCACCCTGGGCCTCGACCGGCACCAAGGTGACCGCCGTCCGGACTTTCCTCACCGCTCCGCAAGGTTCGCCCTACCTGATCGTCCGGGTGGAGACCGACCAGCCCGGGCTCTACGGCCTGGGTTGCGCGAGCGATCCACAAAGGACGCTCGCGGTGCGGTCCGTGCTCGACGACTACCTCGGGCCGATGCTGATCGGCCGCGATCCCGGGGACATCGAGGACATCCATCGGTTGCTGCTCAACTCCGGCTACTGGCGCGGCGGGTCCATCGAGGGCAACGCGCTGGCCGGGATCGACGTGGCGTTGTGGGACATCAAGGCGAAAGCCGCCGGAGTGCCGCTGTTCTCGTTGCTGGGCGGGCGGGTTCGCGAGGGCGCCGCGGCCTACACGCACGTCCACGGCTCCGAGGCCGACGAGATCATCGACCTGGTCGAAGCGGCCGTGACCCGCGGGTTCCGGCATGTGCGGGTGCAGGTCTCGGTGCCCGGGACGGACACCTACGGCGCCGGCCCGCTGTCGCGCGGGCGTGACGGCCGCTGGGACTCGCTGGCCTACCTCAGGACGGTGCCCGAGGTGCTGGGTGCCGTCCGGCAGGGTGTACCGGACGGCACCGAACTCCTCCACGACGTGCACGAGCGTCTCACGCCCGCACAGGCGCGCCGATTCCTCGCTGCGGTAGAGGATCTTCACCTGTTCTTCGCGGAGGACGTCCTCGCGCCAGAGGATGCCGCGCATTTCGCCGGGCTGCGGGCGTGCGGCGTCCCACTGGCAATGGGTGAGCTATTCCATGACGTGTCCCAGTTCCTCCCACTGGTGCAACAGCGGCTGATCGATTTCGCGCGCATTCGCATCCCCACTCTTGGTGGGCTCACTCCGGTGCGCAAGCTCGTCGCCGCATGTGAACTCAACGGTATCCGAATCGCGCCGCACGGACCGGGTGATGTCAGCCCAGTCGGCCATGCGGCGAATCTCGCCCTGGACATTTCCGCGCACAGTTTCGGAATCCAGGAGGCCGCCACACTCAGCGAGGCCACCCTGGACGTCTTCCCCGGAACCTCCATTCCGGAACAGGGCCAATTGCACCCTTCGCTCACCCCGGGCCTGGGAGTCGGGTTCGACGAGAAGAAAGCGCGGAGGTATCCGCCACCCGAACCCGGCGACCACGATCGCTGGGCCCTGCTGCGAGCCGCGGACGGCAGTGCACATCGCCCCTAGGACGCTTTCACAACACTGTGACCTGCAGAGAGTTGCTGGCCTCCGACCGCGACCCGGTCGAGTCGACCGCCTGAACGGAGATCGAATAAGTGTGCCCGCGCAGCACATGGCAGTATTTGACCAGGTCATCGACTTTCACGCTGGGCACCCGCGGCTTGTAGGCCTGGGAACCGTCGACCAGGACCCGGTAATAGGAGACGGCCGCCGCGGGAGCATCCCAGCCGAGAA
>CBIMJO010001790.1:0-1747 GCA_966244135.1 uncultured Actinocrispum sp.
CTGAGCCGTTTCAGTATCGAACATGGGTCCGGTAACGGACACTTGTTCGGATAGTGGGGGAGCACATGACCGTTCAACGGATCGACATGCCCAGCATGGGGATCGCGTACCTGGTCACCGGGTACGAGGAGGCGCGGGCCGCGTTCACCGACCCGCGGCTGTGCCGCGACGCGCGCAACGCCCCTGGCTGGCTGCGCGAGCGGGTCGAGCAGAACCAACGCGAGTCCGGCCTCGGCCGCAACATGCTCGACAGCGACCCGCCGGACCACACGCGCCTGCGCCAGGCCGTTAAACGCGCCTTCACGCCGCGTCGTGTGGAGAGCCTGCGCCCGCGCGTTGGCGAGATCACGTCAGGCCTGCTCGACCGGATGGCCGGCCAGGACGAGCTCGACCTGATCGACGAGTTCGCGTTCCCGCTGCCGGTCACGGTGATCTGCGATCTGCTCGGCCTGCCGTACGCCGACCAGGACCAGTTCCGCGGCTGGACCGCCGAGCTGCTGATGGAGAGCGAGGACCGGACGGCCAGCCGGGCCGCGGGGCACGCCATCCGCGGCTACCTGGAGGACTTCGTTGCCGGGATCACGGTCGAGGACCTGCCCGAGGACGCCCAGCCCGACCTGACGCACGCGCTGATCCGGGCCGGCCAGCTGGACCACGACGAGCTGGTCAGCATGTTGATGCTGCTGCTCATCGCGGGCCACGAGACCACGGTGAACCTGATCGGCACCGGCATGGTGTCGCTGTTCACCAACCCGGCCCAGCTCAAGCTGCTGCTCGCGGACCTTTCGCTTGTCCCGCAGGCAGTCGAGGAGATGCTGCGGTTCGACGGGCCGATCGTGTCCGCCCCGCCCCGGATCGCGGCGCAGGACATCACCTTGGGTGGCACGGACATCCCGGCCGGGAGCGTCGTGGCGATCGCGTTGCCCGCGGCCAACCGTGACCCGGCGAGGTTCGACGATCCGGACTTCCTCGATCTCACCAGGACGAACAACGCACACCTCGCGTTCGGCCACGGCACGCACTTCTGCCTGGGCGCCGCGCTGGCCCGGATGGAGGCCGAGATCGCGTTCACCGCCCTGCTGACCCGGTTCCCCGATATCCGGCTGGCGGTGCCGTGGCAGGACCTGACGTGGCGCAGCGGCATGGTCCGGGCACTCAACGCGCTGCCGGTCCGGTTCGATGGGGCGTGATCCGGCTCACTTCCCGGTCCACCTGTGCACGGATTCGGCGGCCCGCGCATTTCCCTGCATGATGACGTGAGGCCGCAGATCAGGACGGGTGCACCGGATCCCCCGATGGGGTGACGGCACGCCGTAGCACGATGTGCTTTTCAGTGCCGGTGTAGTGGTGTGTCACGCTACGGCAACCAGACACCGGGGCTAGGCGTCCGAATACGTGTCGGGGGATGGCGCAGGCTATCGAAGGAGAGCTGGATTGGACTACGGGCCGCCGAGGTCAGGCGGTCGCGCGGGCGAGCAGGGCCGAGGAGGTCGTCCGGTGCCGCCGCGTGGCCAGCCAGGGGTGCCGCCACGCCGCCGGGTGCCACCGCCACCCGGTCGTGAGCAGGCTCCCCCGCCAGGCCGTACCCCAGTGCGCAGCGAGCCGCCGCCCAAGACCCGGGTGCGCCCGGCCGCGGACGACCGGGACTACGACGACCGCAGCCGCGACCGGGATCGTGACCGTGACCGTGACCGGCCGGGGTCGCGTCCCGCGCCCCCGCCGCCGCGCCGCCCGCGGTTCGTCGCCG
>CBIMJO010001791.1:0-1741 GCA_966244135.1 uncultured Actinocrispum sp.
GGTCGTCGTCCAGCGCGCCGCCCTCGCCGCAGGGCGGGTCCGAGGGCCCGATCGACTGGGGCTCGGCGGGCCAGCTGGTCATCGACTACTTCGGCTCCGCGGCTCCGGCCGCGCGGTGGGGGATGCTCACCCCCGAGGTGCAGCAGTCGTTCGGCAGCATGGACGGCTTCCAGCAGTACTGGGCGGCCTTCCCGCAGCTCAGCTCCCGCAACGCCCGCAACGTGCGGGTGAACCCCGACCAGTCGGTCACCGTGCCGGTCGACGTCACCTACGCGAGCGGGAACCAGGTGCACAAGGAGATCCGGGTGGTCAAGATCGGCGGCCAGCTCCGGATCGCCTCGGACGCCAAGTAGGTCCCCTTGTTCCGGGTCGCCTTCGACGGTCCTGGGGCGGTGAGTTCCGCTCGGCGGGCGTGGATGTGCTGACGGCTGGCCGACGAGGGCCAACTGGCCCGCGAGGCCGCCTCCGGTTCGTCTCGGTGCCGATCGAGGACATGGGCCTGCCGGACCGTTCGGTGGTGCTGCCCACCCCGCGGGAGCTGGCGGCCGGACGTACCGTTCCGGAAACATCGGCCCAACGCGACTGGATCTTCGGGTTATCGTGATCCGTGCCCAGATGGTTGCCGCTTAACATCACGTTCGTCGCATTGTCCGGGCTGCTTCTGCTGGCCTCGTTGTTCCCGTGGATCCAGATCCAGGGCGTGATGTCGGACTTCCAGGTCACGGACGCCCTGCTGTACCAAGGCTCGCCCTGGGGCGGTCTCATGGTCGCGGTGGTCGCCGCGGCGCTGGCCATCTGCGCGATGGTGTTCCGCCAGCCGGTGCTGAGCTGCGCGGTGATGTTCGCGGGTGGGGTCGGCGGCCTTTTCGCCGCGGCCGACTACGTCCGCGCGGAACTCAACTCCATCGGCCAGTACCCGACCGTGTGGTTGCAGCTCGCGTGCGTCGCCTGCGCGGGCCTGGCTGTCGGCGGCCTCGGCGCGATCATCGAGTACCGCCGTCTGCTCAGGACCGATCCGGCCGATCTCGCTGACTAGTCCCGTTGCTCCGGGGGGATGTTGACAGGCAACTGAGTGTGCGCCAGGTTTGTTGATGGGTGGCGGCTCAGGGAGGTCGGGCATGCGGATCCGGGGACTGCTGGCGGTTTTCGCGCTGTTCTTCGCGCTCACCACGCCTGCGCTGGCGCGGGGTGCGGGCGCCTGGGTGGTTCGGTCCACCCAGCTCAGCGATCGGCTGGTTGAGCTCACCGTGCACTCGGACGCGGTCGGCCATGACGTGGGTGTCCGGCTGCTGCTGCCTTCGGCGTGGAACCGTGCGCCGCATCGGACGTGGCCGACTTTGTATCTGTTGCACGGCTGCTGCGACGGCGACACCGGGTTCCGGTCGTGGACGAACAACACCGACGTCGAGCAGTTCACCGCGCAGGCGAACATGCTGATCGTGATGCCCGAGGGCGGCCCGGGCGGGTTCTACTCGGACTGGTTGTCCGGGCCCGGGTGGGAGACGTTCCACCTGACCGAGCTGCGGCGCCTCCTCGAGCGGCAGTACCGATCCGGCCAGCAACGTGTCGTCGCCGGCCTGTCCATGGGCGGCTTCGGTGCCCTGTCGTACGCCGCCCGCCACCCCGGTTTCTTCCGCGCCGCCGCCTCCTTCAGCGGCGTCGTGCACACCACCTACCAAGGCACCCGCAGCACCGCCCTGGTCCAGGACAATCCTGAGATCCCTCTGGCGGTCTCCCGCTC
>CBIMJO010001792.1:0-1733 GCA_966244135.1 uncultured Actinocrispum sp.
CCCCAACGGCGCCGGCAAGACCTCGATCTTCAACTGCCTCAACGGCGTCTACCGGCCCCAGCAGGGCAGCATCAAGCTGGGTGACGTCGAGCTGACCGGGAAGTCGCCCGCGCGGATCGCGTCCCTTGGGGTGGCGCGGACGTTCCAGAACCTCGGACTGTTCGAGAACCTGTCGCTGATCGACAACCTGATGCTGGGGCGCCATCACCTGATGCGCACCGGGATGGTGTCCGGGATGGTGTGGTGGGGGCGGGCCAAGCGGGAGGAGATCCAGCACCGGTCGGCGGTCGAGGAGGTCATCGAACTGCTGGAACTGGAGGCCTACCGGCGCACCCCGGCCGGGCTTCTGCCTTACGGCGTGGCGAAACGGGCCGAGCTGGGGCGGGCTTTGGCGATGGAGCCCAGGTTGTTGCTGCTGGACGAGCCGGTGGCGGGGATGAACCTCGAGGAGACCGAGGACATGGCCCGGTACCTGACCGAGGTCCGGCGGCGGCTGCGGCTGACGATGATCCTGGTCGAGCACGACATGCGGCTGGTCATGGACCTCGCCGACCGCGTGCTGGCGCTGGACTTCGGCGTGCCGATCGCGACCGGGACGCCAGCGGAGATCCAGCACGACCCGGTGGTCGTGGAGGCCTATCTCGGCGGTGCGGCATGACCGCCTCGGAGGAGAAGACGACCCTGCCGGCGCGATTACTGGAGCTCGCCTCGTCGCGGCCGCGGGATGTCGGCGTGCGGTGGAAGCAGTTCGGCAAGTGGGAGGAGTTCACCTGGGCCGCTTACGCTTCCCGGGTCGCCGGGATCGCCGCCGGGTTGCGGGACCTGGGCGTCGGACCTGGGACACGGGTCGCCATCCACGCGGAGAACCGTCCTGAGTGGATATTCACCGACCTCGCGGTGCAGGGGTTGGGCGGGGTGAGCGTCGGGATCTACCCGACTTCACCGGCCGCCGAGGTCGAGTACGTGCTCGCGGATGCTTCCGTCGAGGTGCTGGTCACCGAGGATGAGGAGCAGCTCGACAAGGTGCTCGCGGTGCGGGACCGGCTGCTCGCGTTGCAGCACGTCATCGTCATCGACCCCCGCGGGGTGCGGTCCTCGGATGTGCTGGTCTACTCGGAGGTCGCCGACCGCGAAGATGTGCTGGACTCGTACGCGGCCTCCGTGGCGGAACTGGACCCCTCGGCCACCGCGATCCTGGTGTACACCTCCGGAACCACCGGGCCGCCCAAGGGCGCGATGATCTCGCACGCGAACCTCGTGGCAGCCGGGCAGTCCTTTGTGGCCGAACTGCCGGCGGGGCCTTCCGACGAGCTGTTGAGCTACCTGCCTTTGTGTCACGTCGCCGAGCGGTTGTTGTCCGTGATGGACGCTTTGTGGGCCGGGGCGACGGTGAACTTCGGGGAAGGCGGCGAGTCGTTCCCGCACGACCTGCGCGATGTGCAGCCGACGGTGTTCCTCGGGGTGCCGCGGGTGTGGGAGAAGATGATGGCCGGGGTGGAGATCCGGATGGCCGACGCCTCCTGGCTGAAACGCGTGTCGTACCGGGCTTGCGTCTCTGTTGGACGCCGGATCTCCGCGCGGCGGATGAGCGGGTCACTGTCCCTTGTGGACCGTTTCATGCTGGGACTGTGCTGGCTGCTGGTGTTCCGTTCACTGCGGGAGAAGCTCGGCATGGCCCGGGTCCGGGTGCCGCTGAGCGGCGCCGCACCCATCGCCCCGCAGGTATTGGAATG
>CBIMJO010001793.1:0-1727 GCA_966244135.1 uncultured Actinocrispum sp.
AGGGTGATCCGCCGCCAGGACTTCCCGGCCGCGCGGCGCTCGGCCACGTACTCGTCGAGCTTGCCGTCGAGGAGCACGTCAGCGAGACGTCTGGTGGTGGTGCCGGTAGGGTTGCCCACGACGGCGACCGTAGTGCCGGATTTCCCGGCATGTCAAGGTCACCTGCCGGCAGAACTAGGCCGGGTCACCTTGTCGGGTGACTGACCAGCCGGTAGCTTGACCGGCATGACCAACACGCTGCGCGTGGTCGAGGCCGCAGCGGACCTCGGCCCGGACGAGAAGGTGCGCCTGGTCGTGCGGGCACTGCTCAGCATGACCGGCATGTCCACGTTGGAGTTGGGCGCGGCGCTGGGTCTCGGGCGGACCGCGGTCTACGACCGGACTCAGGGGCGCAAGCCGTTCACGGTCGCCGAGTTGGTGCGGATGGGCAGCATCTTCGGCGTGCCGCCGGAGGCGTTCCTGGCCGGGCCGACCGCCCTGATCCGGGGTTCAAACCCCCTGGACACCCGAACCGTTTCTATCAAGAATCGGCCGAACGCGCCGGCCTACCCGGCCCGGCACCACCCGCGCACCACCCGCACGCTGGCACTCTGCCCCTCCGCGGCCTGACGCACTCATGCCGCACGGTAGTGAAATAAAACGGTCCGTGTTCACCCGGACGGGGTAAGACGGCAGCAAGGGGGACGCCATGGTAGGGACCCGGGCCGAGGCTGTCACCCGCAGCCGAAAGCGGTCACGGGGGAACGTCATGGTGGACCCAGCGGTCGCCGCGTACGTCGAATGGATGACCCAGCGCAACCTGTCCGCCGAGACGGTCCGGTCGAGGATGACCGTCCTGCGGCAACTACGCGCCCACGCCGGCAAGCCGCTGCTGAAGGCGACCCGCGCCGACCTGGACGCCTGGCAGCGCCAGCTCGCCCTCGCCGACTCCTCCCGCGCCTCCTACGTCTCGATCGTCGCCGGGTTCTACCGGTGGGCGGTCAAGCAGGGCCTGTGCGCACACGACCCGTCGCAGTGGCTGGTCATCCCCAAGATCGCGCGCCGCCGGCCACGGCCGATCGGCGAGGAGCACCTGGCGGCGGCGCTGTCCGCCGCGGACGAGCCGGTGCGGACCTGGCTGCTGCTGGCGGCCTACTCGGGGCTGCGCGGCAAAGAGATCGCCACCCTGGAACGCGGCGACGTCTACGACGAGGCATCCTCGCCGGTGCTGCTGGTGCGGGGGAAGGGCGACAAGGAGCGGATCGTGCCGCTGACCCCGCTGGTGCTGGACGCGCTGAGACCGTACCTACGGACCGCCGGGCCGCTGTTCCGCCGGGCGGACGGTTCCCCGGCCGACGCGCAGAGTGTCCGGAAGCCGTGTAACGCGCACCTGCGGGAGTTGGGTATCCCGTCCACTCTTCATCGGCTCCGGTCGCGTTTCGCGACCCGGCTGTATGCACTGTCCGGGCATAACCTGCTGATGGTGAAGGATCTGCTGGGGCATGCGTCTCCGGCGACGACGTCGATCTACGCGGCGTGGGAGGACTCGGAGGCTGCGGCGGCGGTGGCGTTGCTCGACGAGCAGCACGGGGCGAGCGCATGACACGGCACATCCCGCTGTGATACGCTGGGATACGTGACCAGGGAACAGATCGCGATCCGGTTGGATCGCCTCGACGAGATCGACGCCCTCGCAGCGAAGGAGCGGCGGAACCGCTCCGACATGATCCGCATCCTGCTCACCGGTC
>CBIMJO010001794.1:0-1726 GCA_966244135.1 uncultured Actinocrispum sp.
CGGATTGGAGGCACAACCGCTCAATCCGCTCCCGCAGGTCGTGGCGACCGAGAGCATCACGCAGCCGCGCGATGTACTCATGGATCAGTTCACGCGCCCGCGGCGGCGGCCGTCCGGTCCAAACCCGATCGGTCAGTGTCTCCACCGGCACTACGGCGTTGGCCGACAGGGCCAACACGGCGAGAACGGAGCGCACCTCGGGCGGTCCCGGGACCATCCGATCGCCACCGGAACACAGTTCGACCAGTTCCTGGAGCTTGCGCTCCACCCACACCCCGCAAATGTCGACGTTGGTCCGCCCAGCATGTTCGGTGGCGAAGATCAGTTCAAGTCACTCCGACCAGTTACCTTTCGCCGTACCAGCCTTCGCGCCACCACCGTGAGCCGGGTTCTCGCACGTTCCGAACGAGCGGGTGAGGGATCGCGGTGCGCGACCGATTTGTCACCCTCCGCAGCAATGTTATCCATTCGTGACTTCTGGGCGGCGTTATGGCACGTCGCGCGCCTTGGTGGAACGGGTGACCGGCCCAGCGGGGCGGCCGATCGCGACAACCCGCGCAGCGCGCGCACCGCCGTCCGGCGCAATGGCGTCCACATAGGATGATCCCGGGCGGCTTTTGGCGGGGTAACAAGGTTTTCCGTAGATCGATCAGGTCGGCTATGAATGAACATGGTGCGGAGCCGCCAGATCCGCTGAACACTTCCGAACCACCGGGCGACCTCACGGCGGTCGCCGCGATCCACGCCGCGGTCGAGCAGCTGGCCGCGGTGACCGGCCGGCAGCCGGAAGGCGCCACCGGGGTCAAGGCCGGCCCCGGCGGCGGCTGGTCGGTGCTGGTCGATGTCGTTGAGCTGGAACGGATCCCGGCGGCCACCAGCGTGCTGGCCACCTACCGCGTCGATGTCGACCGGCAGGGCGCGCTGGTGTCGTGCGAACGGCTGCGCCGCTACACCCGTGGTACGACCGACCGGTAAAGGTGTCCACTGTGGAGAGTAGATCGAGCTCGCTCGCCGACGTGCTGGAGCGGGTGCTGGACAAGGGCATCGTGGTGGCCGGGGACATCGCGGTGAACGTGGTGGACATCGAGCTGCTGACGCTGCGGGTGCGGCTGTTCATCGCGTCCGCCCAGACCGCCAAGGAGCTGGGCATGGACTGGTGGACCGGCGACCCGTTCTTCGCCCCGCACAGCGCCCGGCCCGCCGTCGACGCCGCCGACGGCGGCCTGGCCGAGGAGAACACCCTGCTGCGGCAGAAGATCGCCGAACTGGAGCGCGCGTTGGGTGACCAGTCATGACCGACCGGATCCAGGACCTGGCCGCCGAGCACGCGTCGCACGTGCTCGCGCAGGCGTTGCCGGCCGCGATCGCCCAGGCCACGACGGAACTGACCGCGTTGCTGGCCAGGGCGATCGTGGCCGAGGCGACCCGCACCCAGGTGCGGACCGGGTTGTGCGCCTATGCGATCACACGGACGCACGACTGGGATCCGGCCGCGATGCCGGATCTGCACGCCGCCGCACCTCCCCGGCTGATCACGCGCGACGGGCTTGGACTGGTCGCGACCGACGTGTCGTTGTCGCTGTTCAGCGGGCTGGAGGCGAAGACCGGCGAGGACAGTCCGCTGGCCACCCTCGCGCGGGAACACGACGCGGTCGTGCGGGCCGTGTTCGAGCGCGCACCGGTGCTGCCGCTGCGGTTCGGCACGATCGTGGCCGATGAGGGCGCG
>CBIMJO010001795.1:0-1705 GCA_966244135.1 uncultured Actinocrispum sp.
GGTGGCCGCGAGCTTGTCCTTGCCCGGGTCGGCCGGATCCGAGCACAGCAGCACCGGACCGTCCTCACGGGAGTCGGGCAGCCGCCCGTGCGAGCCACGGACCGGCGCGGGGTCGAGCGGGACGACGTTCATCGCGTACCGCAGGCCGACCTTCTTCTTCACCAGGTTGAGGCCCGCCTTGGCCTTCACCAGCGGGTCCTTAGGGTCGAAGAACAGCTCCGCCGGGTCGTAGCCGGGCTTGCGGTGGATCTCCACGCCCCGGGCGAAGTCCGGCGCCCGGTCGTCGTTCAGCCAGTAGTAGTACGTGAACCAGGCGTCCGGTTCGGACACCGCCACCAGCTCGCCTGCCCGCGGGTGGTCCAGCTGGTAGCGAGCCTGCTCGGCCCGGTCCAGCACCATGTCCACACCGGACAGTTCGGAGACGAGCTTCTTCACCCGTGGCAAGTCGTCGTTGTCGTTGACGTAGACATGCGCGACCTGGTGATCGGCGACCGCGAACGCGCGGGAGACCCAAGGGTCAAGGTACTCCATGCCATCCTGGGTGTACACCTCGAGCAGGCCCTCGGCGCGCAGAGCCCGGTTGATGTCAACGGGTTTGTTCGCGTCGGTGATCCCGTACTCGCTCAACGCCACCACAGTCGCGCCAGCGGCCTCGGCATCCCGGAGCAACGGAGCCAGTTCCGCGTCGATCTCCCGGGCCGCCGCGACCGCCTCCGGCCCCGAGGACCCGAACCGCTGCAGGTCGTAGTCCAGATGCGGGACATAGACCAGAAGCATGTCCGGCGTGTACCCGGACAGGATCCGGCGGGCCGAGTTGATGATCCACCGCGAGGACGCGATCGTCGCGGTCGGCCCCCAGAACTGGAACAGCGGGAAGTCGCCGAAGGCTTCGGTCAGCTCGTCGTGCAACCGAACCGGACGCACGTAGGCATCCGGCCCCTTGCGGCCGTCGGCGTAGTAGATCGGGCGTGGTGTCACCGTCACGTCGGTGGACGCGCCCATCGCGTACCACCAGCACACGTTCGCGGCCTTGTACCCGGGCTGCGAAAGCCGCGCGGTCTCCCAGACCTTGTCCGCCCCGACGAGCTTGTTGTGCTGGCGCCACAGGAAAACCTCGCCCAGCTCACGGAAGTACCAGCCATTGCCCACGATCCCGTGTTCGGTGGGCATCTTCCCGGTCAGGAAGGTCGACTGGGCACTGCAGGTGACCGCGGGCAGCACCGTCCCCAGATCGGCCTGCCACCCGGTCTTCCCGATCCCCGCCACGTTCGGCATGTGCGCGAGCAGTCGTGGTGTCAGCCCGACGATGTCGAGCACGACCAACGGCTTCATGAAACCTCCAAAGACAACTGGCCGTCAGCCCAGGCCAGCTCCGCCGCGATCCCGTCCACCAGGTTTTGTTCCGGGCGGGGGTGGGAGCCCGCTTGCGGGGCCGGTATGTCACTGCGAGCGGGCAGTACGTTCCAGGTGTATGTCTCGACTTCGATCGTCCGGTCCTCAGGCAGCACCCGCAGGACGTCGGTGATCACGTCCGTTGTGGACGCCAGCGGCGCGGCGGGCTGGGCGTGCAGCGGCACGTGGAAGTGCACGCGCCACGGCCCCTCCCCCGGCAGCCTGTCCAGCGCCTCGGGCAGGTCGTCCGCCTTGCGCACGGTCCCGTCCGGGGCGAGTTCCCGGACCTGGTGCAGATAACGCGGCTCGGCGA
>CBIMJO010001796.1:0-1687 GCA_966244135.1 uncultured Actinocrispum sp.
CACCCCGACGAACCGGCGCAGCGGCCGGTAGCCCATGGCGTTCGCGGCCGCGATCACCGGCGGCGGCACGGCGGCCAGCGAGTCGGCGACCACACGCACCAGCAGCGCCACTGTGTACAGGGTGAGCGCGACGATCACGTTGAGGGGATCGAGGATCTGCGTGCTCAGGATCGCGGGCAGCACGACCAGCAGCACCAGCGACGGGATCGTGTAGAGCAGGCCCGCGGCCGGCACGAGGATGGCACGGGCCACCCGCCACCGGTTGGCCACCCAGCCCAGCGGGATCGAGATGATCAGCCCGATCACCACCGGCAGCAGGGAAAGCAACAGGTGCGCCCCGGTGTATTCGAGGATGTCGTCGACGTGTTCGGAGACCCAGTTCATGAGCCGCTCACGAGCCGGGGGTGGTTCTCGATCAGGTCCAGCACCTGCCGCGCGCTGATCACACCGACGTACTTTCCTTCGGTGTCAACGACAACGCCCTTGCTGGCCGGCGAGGACAGGGCCGAGTCGAGCGCCCCGCGCAGCGGCGTGCCGGCCGTGTACAGCGAACCGCCCGACACCAGGACCTCCGAGCGCAACACACCGTCCACTTTAGACTCAGGGGTGACCCATCCGCACGGCTTGCCGTGCTCGTCGAGCGCCAGCACCCACTCGGGCTTCGTTTCACCGTAAGGCTGTCCGACCGTGGCCGTGGGGATCTGCCCGACCGCGACGCCGTCGGCCTCCAAAAAGGACAGTCCACGGTAGCCGCGGTCGCGGCCGACGAAGCTCGCCACGAACTCGTCCGCCGGGTTGCGCAGCACGTCCGCGGGCGTGCCGTACTGGGCCAGCACACCGCCTTTGCGGAACACCGCGACCTTCTCGCCGATCCGGACCGCCTCGTCGATGTCGTGCGTGACGAAGATGATCGTCTTGTCCAGCTCGCCCTGCAGGCGCAGCAGCTCGTTCTGCAGGTCCTCGCGCACCACCGGGTCGACCGCGCTGAACGGCTCGTCCATCAACAGGATCGGCGGGTCGGCGGCCAGCGCCCGCGCCACGCCGACACGCTGCTGCTGGCCACCGGAGAGCTGGACCGGGTAGCGCTTGGCGAACTCGGCCGGCAGTCCGACGGTTTCCAGCAGCTCGGCCGCGCGCGCCCGCGCCTTGCGCTTGTCCCAACCGGACAGCAGCGGCACGGTGGCCACGTTGTCCAGCACCGTCCGATGTGGGAACAGGCCCGCCTGCTGGATCACGTAACCGATGCCCCGGCGCAGCAACGCGGGCTCGGAGTCGCGGATGTCCTTGCCGTCGATGAGGATGGTGCCGGAGGACGCCTCGATCATCCGGTTGACCATCCGCAGCGACGTGGTCTTGCCGCAGCCGGACGGCCCGACGAACACCGTGATGGCGCCCGCGTCCACGGTCATGTTCAGCTTGTCGACGGCGATGGTCCCGTCGGGATACTGCTTGGTCACGTCCCGGAACTCGATCACCGGGGCCCCTGTCGTCCTTGGCGGCCACTCGCCGGCCGCCGCCGCTAAGTCCGATCGACCCTATCCCGCGGTAGGAACAACGGCACGGAATTCCAGCATCCGGGCTGGGCCACTGCGGCGGCGAGCCCCGGTATATCCGCAGGTCAGACCCCGCGCGAACGGGGTGGAAGATCAAGCGTCTTGATCAGTTCGTTAGCTTCGGCACATGCAAC
>CBIMJO010001797.1:0-1682 GCA_966244135.1 uncultured Actinocrispum sp.
CGGGGCTCGCGCGTGCGGCCATCGACGAGCCGCTCATCGGTCAGCCGGCCGAGCCGAACCGGCACCGCGCGCGAACGGATCGTCGGAAGCACGCGCCGCGCATCCACCGCGGTCAGGATGAAGACGCTGTCCGCCGGCGGCTCCTCGAGGAGCTTGAGCAGCGCGTTGGCCGACTCCGGGCTCGACTCCTGAGGTACCAGCCGCTCGGCCTCACCCACGATGAAAATCTTGGGTCCGCGGCCCACCGGCGTCAGTGACGCAGCCCGCTGGAGCACCCGGGCGCTCGCCACACCATGACTGGCCATCCCGTCCGGTGCCGCGTACAACGGCCGGGTCCGCCGCTCCTCCATAACCGCTGCGAGGGCCTCAGCGGCTTCCTCCACCTGCTTGTCGACGTCTCCCGCCTTGGGGCGCGGAATCGGCACGAGCCAGTGCACATCGGGATGCTGCAGCGTGAGTACCTGCCGGCACCCGCGGCATTTCCCGCACGGTTCGGATTCCGCCTCTTCGCACTGGATCAGCTGCGCCAGCCAGAGTGCCAGGCGCTGCTTGCCCACCCCGGCCGGGCCCGTGAAGAGGAGGGTCTGGGGCAGTCGCCCGCTTCGGTAGGCGGAAGCGAGGCGTGCTCTGCTCTCCAGATGGCCCGCGAGCGGGGGCAGATTCATGGGCTGGAAGGTAGGCCAGGGGGTGAAAATTGGGAACCGAAGGCTCTGTAACAGCTTTTTCAACAACGACTTAAGTGCCCAGAACAGGGGGTCTGGCCGGCGGCATTTTCGACCGAATTGTCAGCGAGCACACACTCGCATTAAAGTATTGCGAGCAAATGCTCACCGGTGTCAGTAACCCTTTGCTGCAGGGCAAATTAGCCGAGGGGTCCCGGCCACCGCGGTCCGGGCCGCGGGAACGTTGACCGGGTTCGGCCTCGCGATTATCCTCTGTCACGACCAATCCCGAGTAGCTCAGCTGGTAGAGCAGGTGACTGTTAATCACCGGGTCGGGGGTTCGAGTCCCTCCTCGGGAGCTGTTTCCATTCCATCGCAGGCGTGGCTTACGCGGGCTCGGCAAGATGTCTTGCCGAGCCCTTTTGTCGGCCACGATCCTCTCATCCGCAGTTCACAGCTTCTTCAACGACCGGCGCCATCTTGGTCGTGGCTCCCCGTCCCGACTGCACGTCCCGGCTTGCCGCAGTCGACACATGCGATCCGCGAACCGTCGCGACCGGACCGGGGCTTCCTGGTTCGCGCGTCGGCCAGCCGCTGCCAAGACGCTGGCCAAGCTGAAAGCGATGCCCCATATGAGCACACTGCATGTGATCCGGAACGCCCTTGCGGTGACCGGAATGGCCGCGTTGGTGACGCTTGGAGCCTGCAATGACTACGAGCCGACCGCGCCCACCGGGACGCCGAGTGTCGGGAGCACGAGCATCTCACCCCTGCTGAGCTCGGACGATCTCGTGGTGCCGGGCGTCGACGCCGGTGCCTTCACCAACGCCATCGTCGCGGACGAGAGCGGCTGGACCACGACCGAGTTCTGGGACAACACCTCGAACGACGGCTCGCACTGCAACATCGGGTTCTACGCTCTTGGTACGATCAACCCGGCCTGTCTGAACGCGGCCCCGGGCTCCTTCGCCAATCGCGGCGGCGGCTACACGAACTACTGGGGTGACGGCCCCGATCACC
>CBIMJO010001798.1:0-1678 GCA_966244135.1 uncultured Actinocrispum sp.
TTGGGTCTCCCATCCGGTGATCGCCAGGTATTGGCGATCCAACCGGCGACCGAAGAATGCGCACCTCGCCGACTTGTTCCCTGACGACTGGCCCAACCATTGGTTTATGGCGAATTATAGGTGGAGCACCGTTGCCGCTCATCGGCACATGCTGGTGGAAACGTTGGCGCAGCGCTGAGGTGTAGGCCATACTTTGTCGCTGCCGCCCGTGTGTATCCCCTGCAATGCCACACAAGGAGCGCAATGAGTCGGACACGGAGAATTGCCGCGATTGCCGGCACTGCCATTGTGACGATGGCCGGAGTCGTCCTGATCCAGCCGAGTGCCTTCGCCGGTCCGGTGGGCAGCGGTTGGACCGAACACAAACCCGCGTGGAATCTGCAGATCCAGAGCCGCGGCGAAATAACGAGCTACCCGAGCAGCACCGACAGCGCATCCGGGCCCGGCGGTTCGTATTCACGGTCCGGCGGGGTGCAGACGTTCAAGCTCTTCAACAACGGGTCCAACCGGGTCGAGGTTCGGGTTCAGGACAACTACCGGACCGGCCAGCGGCAGTTCGAGGGCGAACTGAAGGTCACCGCGGGCACCGACGACGAGAGCGCCATGCAGATCTTCGGCAACGACGGTGACGGTGCGACCACGCTGATGATCAGGTCCTACGCGAAGAACGGCGGCACCCTCCGAGGCGGGGGCAAGGATCTGATCAGCAACATCAACGGCAAGTGGGTGCACATCAACGTCACCCACAACGCCACCGCCACTGGCGGCAGCTATTCCATCTACATCAACGGCAAGCTCGTGCACACCGCCAACGGGCCAAAGGGCGATCACTATTTCAAGTACGGCGTGTACGGCACGTTGCAGACCGCGGGTGCCGAGCACCAGTGGCGCAATGTGCACTTCTACCGGAAGTAGCAGACTGGTTTCGCGAATTGGCCCCGGCTCGGACGCAGGTCCGGCCGGGGCCTTCGCGATGTCGTGCCGTGAGAATGCCCCGGGCGAGAGAGATGGCCGCTACATGGGCAGGCGGGTGTCGAGAGCTGCGAGATAGTCCCGGCCGTAGTCACCGTTTTCCAAGTCCTGCACCAGGATCTCGGGGAGGTCTTGGGTGATCTCTGGTGAGCGGGAGGCGGCGGCCAGGGCGATGGTGGCCACGGTGTCCACGTCGCCGGTGAAGGCGACGCATGCTTGCAGGATCGCGCTCATCGAGGTGTGCGCGGCCAGGGCGGTCAACGCCGCTTGGGTGCTCATCCAGCCCTTGGAGCCGACCTTGCCCTGCCACTGTTGGGACCACAGGGAGTTCGACAGCTGACCGGCGATCCACGCGCCCACATCCGCGACCGGCCCGAGTTGGAAGTGGCAGTAGTGGACGGCCAAAGCAGCCGCCTGGGCCGCGGCGATACCGTCGGGGGTGTCGTGGGTTACGCGCGCCTGCACCAATGTGTGTTGCAGGACATCGGGAACCGTTGGCAGCAAACCGATCGGCGCCGCGCGCATGGCCGCGCCGCTCTTGTCGCTGTCCGGCTTGACGCGGCGCAGGAACTCCGCCCCTGAACCGACATCGCACAGGAACAGGTAGAACCCGCCCGCGTAGCCCTGGCGCTGGTCCCGCTTGAACACCTCGACGAACTTGTCCGCCAGCACGGGCGGCGTCCACTCCAGGCCGTCCGCGAGCGCC
>CBIMJO010001799.1:0-1677 GCA_966244135.1 uncultured Actinocrispum sp.
GCACGCACGGTTCTGAGGGGGCGTCGGCGCGGCAACGCGCCGACGCTACCCGACGAGATCGAACTGTCCACACTGGCCCGCCAATGCCTCGACCGCCGCATCGCCGACCTCGACACCCTCACCACCGAACTCGCCACCTGGCAGCACGCCACCAACACCGACCAACGTCAGGTCGACTGGCACTTCACCACCGACGACGCCCACACCTCCGGCGTGCGCTCAACGATTGCTCGTTCGTCACCTTGCGGTGGGATGTCCTCGTCGAGTTCGGGCCCCGTCTCCGGCGCACCGTCATCTGCGTCCGCATGGACAGCCTGCTCAGGTCGATCGACCTCGGGTGCGGTTGGCACACGACTTGTGGCGCCAATCGCTTGCAAGAGGCCAGAGCCGACCTCCGACCAGCCAATCAACAGGAGCGGCCCTACCGCGTCGAATGGTCCAGACGGTGAAGTCGAGGTGCTCGGTGAAGGCGATGGCCGGCAGACCCACGGCTAGCGCCTGGCCGCAACTGGCTTCCATGTCTGCTGGCTCGCAGTCCCAGGACCATTCGGTGTGAACATGTCCGTCGGTGGGCAGCATGGCCGTAAGAATGTGAGCCTTACTCGCCAGGCCAGTCAGCGGTAGAAGAGTGCACGGCTTCCTGCTGGCGGGTCAGCCAGCCGTAGAACGAGCTGGGCTCGTCGATGAACCGGCCGTCGGTCGCCGGCGCGACCGAGCCGTCCACCGCGTGCACCAGAGCCTGGTAGAGCAGATGCGGCCGGCGCCGCTGTAACCCCAGCCGAACACCGTGCCCCACCGGAAGTGCCGGCGTTATCGTTGACCGGTGATCGGCAACTTTGAGACGTTCCAGGACGAGCTGGCCGCCAGCGGGTTTCCGCCGCTGGTCAACAAGCTGGCCGGGGCCGGCTTCCGGGGCCGGATCGCCACCCGTGACCTCGGGCCGCTGCGGCTGGTCTCCCTCGTCACGCCCGAGAGCTCCTGCATCGGGCGGGAGCGCGCCGCCTCCGACGGCGAGAACCTGGCGATCAAGGTGATGACCCGGGGCCGGACGCGGATCAAGCAGGGGCGCGGCGACGCCGAACTCGGGCCGGCCGACCTGGTGCTGCTCGATCCCACACGTACGATCCGGTTCGAGAGCACCGCCGCGGCGCACGTCACCATCCTGGTTCCGCGCCGGGAGCTTCGGATCCGGCCCGCGCAGATCGACCGGCTCATCGGCGTACGCATCGACGGCAGTCACGGTCCGGGCGCTCTCGTCTCCGTGCTGGCTCGGGCGTCGGCGCGGTCGGCGACCGAGTTCCGCGAGGCGGAGGCGCTGAGGTCGGCGGCGGCCGTCGTCGAGCTGATCGCGGTCGCGCTGGAGGCCCGGCTGGGCGACGGACAACCAGCCCCGGACGAGCGGCTGCGGGACCGGATCGCCGGCTACATCGAGGCCCGGCTGGCTGATCCCGATCTGTCCCCGCCCAGCATCGCCGCCGCCCACCACATTTCCGTACGCCGGCTGCACAAGCTGTTCGAGGATCAGCCGCTTACCGTCGCGGCCCTGATCCGCCGTCGCCGCCTTGAGCGCTGCCGGGCTGAGCTGACCGGAAGCGAACGTACGGTCACCGCCGTGGCCGCCCGGTGGGGATTCTCCGATCCCGCCCATTTCAGCAAGCTCTTCAAGACGACGTACGG
>CBIMJO010001800.1:0-1652 GCA_966244135.1 uncultured Actinocrispum sp.
TCCCGCACCAAGATCGGCGAGTTCGAGCTGCGCGCGCCCATCGTGCTCGTCACGTCCGGTGGTATCGGCGGCAACCACGACCTGGTGCGCCGCAACTGGCCGGCCCGGCTCGGCCCGCTGCCCACCCGGCTGAAACCCGGGCGTGCCCAGCTACGACACCCTCGGGACGCTGGAGCTGATCGGGCGCTCCGGCCACGATTACTCGTGGTTCGTGCTGAACAAGAAGATCATCGACAAGGAGTCCATGCTGTCCGGCTCGGAGATATCGGGCCCTGGAAGGCACATTCCTCGGCGGCTGCCTGTTCTCCGGGCGGCAGGCCGGCCGGGCGGCCGCGGCGGAAACCGCGTGATCCCTCGGCTTTGCTGAGCGACGGCCACCGCTTCGCCAAGGCCGTCCGAACAGGACAGTGCGAGAGCCGACCTGCAGGCTCTCGCACTGTCCACTTCAGACCTGGATGAGGTCGTACGCCGGTCGCGACAGCGGATCCATGGGGGGCTTCGAGCTTGATGAGGTTGGTGTCGTGGGGTTCGCTGAGCTTGGGGTTGCCGACGCGGGTGTTACACCGTTTCGATTCGCCAGAGCAGGTTCGGGCTGCCGGCGGCGGGCCATTGCTTGGCTCGCGCGCCGTACTCGACGCCCGGCCCACCGCCGTCGAGCACCATCCCGGTGGCGCGGTTGGTCAACGTGAACAGGCCGTTCCCGGTGTCGGTGGGCAGCCATTGCATGGCCGCGCTGGAGTCCCACTGGCGTTGGCTCACATAGGACCCTGCGGTGGTCGCTCCCCGGCCGTCGACGGTGAGGCCGTTGGTGCGGTTGACCAGGCGGTAGTAGCCGCCGCCGGTTTCGAGCAGCTGGAACCGCAGGTTCGTGCTCGGGCTGCCCGGTTCCCACAGCTTCATCGGCGACCCCGGCTCGACCGGTCCACCGCTGTCGAGCACCAGGGAGTTGACGTAGTTGACGATCCGGAACGTCCCCGCCGGATCGAACCGGGGCGGCGCGGGCGGCGGCGGCGCGGCTGAAGTCGTGGTGCGCGCGGGTTTCGGCTTGGTCGTGGTCACGGCCGGGGGCGCGGTGGTAGTGGTGGTGGGCGTCGATGTCGTGGTGGTCGACTCCGCCGCAGCGGCACGGACCGTAGCCGGTGGCACCGACAGTTCAGTGGTCTCCGGTTGCGGAACGACGATGCCCGCCACCTGTTGCTCGGTCCCGCTCATCACCATGATCAGCGCGACGACCGCGACCGCCGCCACGACACCGGCCACTACCCTGCGCCACAATGGATCTCCCCAGTGTGTCCGTCCTCTTCCGCTCCCGCGAGAACAGGTATTCCGCGAATCCGGCAGAGTCAAGCCAACATGCACCCTTGACATCCGCGCCGCTCGCGCTCCCGATCATCCACTGTGGACCATGGATCGACCCGCCGGACCGACGGAAGTATTGATTATCCGGACAAACGCCACGTTAACGGTCGTCCCGTGCGCTCCCGGCGATAGTTTCGAGGCGAGTGGGCTGGGGTCCACTCCCTACTGACAGGAGCGTTCATGAGGGGACAGAAACCGGTCGTGGTGGTGGCTGCCGTGCTGTGCAGCCTCTGCCTCGGCACCGGCGTCGCCGTCGCGGGCGAAGGCTGGGGGCCGGCCAGACCGGGCAGTGA
>CBIMJO010001801.1:0-1650 GCA_966244135.1 uncultured Actinocrispum sp.
ATTCGCTCAGCTGAAGAGATTTGGGGCTTATTAAAGCCTGACACGCAAGTCGTCGGGATCGATGAAGGCCAATTCTTTGATTCAAGCTTGGTTGAAATTGTGCAAGCTCTGGCGGAGCGCGGTCTTCGCGTCGGTCTCCGCCTTGGCCCGGATGTGCCCGGCCTCGGCCTCGGCGCGCGCCTTGGTCTCGGTCGCCTCGTCCTGGGCCAGCCGCAGCATCCGCTGCAGCCGCTCGCTCAGGCCCTCCAGCGTGGTCGGCGGCAGCGACAGGCGCTCGACCTGGCCGCGCAGGTCGTCCTTGTCCGACCGCGCGATCTCCAGCTGCCGCGCGAGGTCGGCCGCCTGGGACACCGCCGCGTCCCGGTCGGCGGCCAGCAGCTTGAGGTCGTTGTCCACCCGTTCGAGGTGGTCGTCGACCTGAATCTTGCTGTAGCCGCGCTTGGTGATGTCGAAGCCGACACCGAGCGGTACGAGCTCGCGTTCCTCGCCTAGCGCCATGTCCCCCAACCTACCCCGGACGGCTCAGCGGCATGCGCACGTATACCACATCACAACTCTTGACCGGCCGGCCAACCAAGCGCACCATCGACACGTAGGACCTTTTCTCCTTCCCGGAGGTGATCGCCATGAGCGACACAACGTCCACCAGGGCATGGACCCGCTGGCAGGACTGGGCCGAAGTGGTTCTCGGGGTCGTCGCGGTGCTGTCCCCGCTGTGGCTGACCACGACCAACACCATCACCTGGACCATGGTCGTGCTCGGTGCCCTGATCGTCCTCGACGGTCTGTTCTCACTGGCCATGCCGGGCGTCGTGTTCGGTGAGTACGTGCAGATCGTGCTGGGCGTGCTGCTGTTCATCTCGCCGTGGGTGATGGGCTTCACCGACATGACCGGCGCGATGTGGAGCGCGTTCATCATCGGTGCGCTGACGGCCATCGCCGGCGCAGTCGCCCTCCCCGCCGCCACCACCGCCCACCAGGGCATGGCGGGCCAGCACTGATCGACCGATCCCTTGCGGAGCGCGCTCCGGGCTTGGTGTGATGCCGGGGCGCACTCCGCCGTGAGGGGGTACCAGTGCCGAAGTCAGCCGACGCCAAGGAGCGGATCCTCACCGCGGCCGAGAAACTGTTCGCCGAGACGGGCTTCGACGCCACCCCGACATCGAAGATCGCCGAGGCCGCGCACGTGCCCAAGGGCCTCGTGCACTACTACTTCCGCCGCAAGTCCGACCTGCTGACCGCGTTGGTCCAGCGGTTGCCGGACGAGCACATCGAACCGTCGAAGGTCGTCGTCCCCGGTGACGTGGCCGCGAGCCTGCGCCGCCTGGTGGCCGAACTGGACCACCGGCTGAGCAAGTCGCGCCTGCTGTCGCACCTGTTGTGGCGCGAGGCGGACACCCACCGAGCGGTCCGCGAGGCCCTGCAGGCCCGCTACCACTCGATCGTCGTGCAGGTCCGCGCGGTGATCCTGGCCGCGGGCGCGGGCACGATCGCCATGTCGGACGTGGACAGCGCGGCGGGCCTGTTCGCGCTGGCCGTGAGCTACCGGCACTCGGTGGCCCGGCACGCCGAGGAGACCCCGCCGCCGATGGACCGCGAGGTCTCGTTCATCGCCGACGCGCTGACCCTGGGCGCGGGACAGAACTCCTG
>CBIMJO010001802.1:0-1647 GCA_966244135.1 uncultured Actinocrispum sp.
CCGCGACGTCGGTGTCCGGCTTCATCTCGGGACGCTTGAAGTTGGCCTGCACCTTGGCCACGGCGGTCAGCTGGGTGTCCTTGCGGATCTCCGCGGTCGGGGCCCCGTCCTTCTCGGTCACGGCCAGCACGGTGCCGGCCGGGCCCTCCAGGACCGAGGTGGAGTTCTGGTCCAGGGGGACCTTGGCGACCTTCGGGTACACATAGTTCGGCAGCAAAATCGCGACGGCCGCGGCGAAGACGCCCAGCCCCAGCAAAATCAAGCCGAAAACTCGTCGCAACGAATCCTCCTGGGTGCGGCGGCGAACCCCGTGATTACCCTCCGGTAACCGGTGCGCAGATAGTGAACCTCTTGTCCGACAGGGTCAAATCGTGACCTGTGGCGACAGTGTCGCGATGCCGCCGGAAGGTGGTACCCGGTCGGCCATTCGGGCCAATCGGCCAAAAATGTTTGTTCCCGGGGACAAGGGGCTTGGGTGGACCCTTCTGTGCCATGGAAATCGGCGCCTATTCGGACTCGATCGCCGACCCCGAGCTCCGGGACGCCGTCGCGGCCGTTGCCTCCCTGCTTTCGTTGCACGGCAACATTGTTCGCGACCTTGACGCGGGAAGATCACGGTGGCGCCGGGACCGGCGCGGCCACCGGCCGGACGTCGTGGTGTCCGCGCCCGGCCATGGTCCACAAAGGACACATGGACCGGAGGTCGTCCTGGCGGTCGGCATCGCGGGTGACGGGCGGGAACTCGCCGTCCGGCTGACCGCGCGCCCCGGCCTGGGCCGGGAACTGCTCGACCTGGCCGGGATCATCGACGCCGACCAGGCGGCTCAGCCGGCGTCCAGACGCACCGACTCCAGCGCGACGTAGAGCTCGCCGACGTCGGTGGGATCGGTGAGGTCGCGTTTGGTCAGTTCCTGCAGGCGCCGCAGCCGGTAGCGAACCGTGTTGGGGTGCACGAACAACTGGTCCGCGGCCTCGCGCGCCGAGCCGTGCCCGGCGAACCACGCGCCGAGGGTGTCCAGCAGGACCTTGCGTTCCGCGGGTGCGAGGGCCAGCACACCGGCCAGCGTCGCCCGCACCATCTCCCGCGTCATCGCCGCCGCGCCCGCGACCAGCGTGGTCACCGGCGAGTCGCCGAACACGCTCACCCCGGCTTTGCCGGCCGGTAAGGACAACCGGGCGACCCGCGCGCGATGCAGGGCGTCCGGGATCTCCAGGGTGCCGCTGAACGGCCGGCTCATCCCGGCGGCGATCGGTAACGACGCCAGCACGTCCCGGACCCGCCGGACGTCCTCGACGCGGTCGATCACGACCAGGCCGGCGTCGCCGGTGTGCCGCCACAACGAGTTCCAGCGCCGCGCCCGCAGGGCCAGCTCGACGGTGTTGTGCCAGTCGGGTTCGACCGCCTCGGTCACCACGGCGATGAACATCCCGGTGGCGGGCAGACCCAGTTCGGTGACGGCCTGTTCGAGCTCGGCCGGGTCGGACAGCCGCCCGTGCAACAGGTTCTCCAGCAGCTCCCGCCGCCGCGGCGACGTCACGTAACGCGTTCGCCGGGCCGCGCAGCGAGCCCTACGCGTTGGAGCGCGTGCAGGTGGAAGAGCGGCTGGAGGACCTGGTGTTCGCGCTGGAGATCGAGCGCGTGGCGTT
>CBIMJO010001803.1:0-1639 GCA_966244135.1 uncultured Actinocrispum sp.
GTGAGCACCGCGAGCGACTACCTGAGGTTCGTGCAGATGTTGCTGCGCAAGGGCGATCCGGTGCTCGGGCGCAAGACCACCGAGTACATGCTGGCCGACCAACTGGCGCCCGGGACCGACATCACCCGGTTGACCAAGCCGGGCTGGAATCCCGGGCACCGGTTCGGCATCGCGATGGCGGTGCGCACGAGCGTGGGCGGGTTCCCGGCGCCGGGGTCGGCCGGTGAGGTGACCTGGCCGGGGGCGGGTGGGACGACCTGGTGGGCGGATCCGGCCGAGGACCTCGGCGTGGTCGTGATGACCCACACCAGGGCGATGATCGAACCGCAGATCAGGGCGCTGGTCGCGGCCGCCCTGGATCGGTGAGGCTCGTTGTGCGGGCTTCCGCCGCTGTCTCTAGGCTCGGGCCGTGACGACGCTGATGCTCTACGCGGGTTCGGCTCCCGAGGACGCTCCCGGCACGAGAACCGGTGGCGTGCCGCTGGTGCCTGCCGGGTTCGAGTGGCCGATCTGCAAGACGTGCGGCGGGCCGATGCAGTTCCTCGCGCAGATCCAGCTGCCGGACGGCTACCTGTCGATCTTCATGTGCCAGAACGATCCTGGCATGTGCGAGGAGTGGGACCCCTTCGCGGGCGGCAACAAGGCGCTGCTGTTCGGCGCGGACGGCCTGACCGCGGCGACTCCGCCGGGCACCGGGGTGACCAAGCTGCCGGAGGTGTCGGCGGTCAAATTCGAGGACCATCCGGACGAGGACTACGACACCGCGCGCCGGTCGTTCGGTGAGCGGACGCGGGAGGTGCTGGGGCAGCTCGGTGGTGAACCGGCGTGGATCCAGGGTGAGGAGACGCCCAACTGCCCGGTGTGCGGCAAGCCGATGCGGTTCGTGGCGCAACTGGAGGAAGGGCACCAGTACGAGACCGCCGCCAACTTCGGCGGCGGTTCCGCGTACGCGTTCGCCTGCGTGGCCGACAAGCAGGCTGCTTTCCTGTGGCAGCAATAAGGTTCAGCTGAGGCCGGTCCAGTAGCCGCGGTCGAACCCGTCGGGTCCGGTGGCGCGGTCGAACACGAGCTGCCGGTCGGCGATGGCCTTGACGGTGTCGCTGGCCTGCCGGTCGAGCAGGGCGTCGATCTCGGCGCCGGACAGGCCGTCGATCTCGTCCCAGAAGCTGAGCACCCGGTTGA
This sequence comes from uncultured Actinocrispum sp., assembly GCA_966244135.1. GTDB lineage: Bacteria > Actinomycetota > Actinomycetes > Mycobacteriales > Pseudonocardiaceae > Kibdelosporangium. The sequence goes on from CBIMJO010001803.1 coordinate 1,183, forward strand.
TGTACAGGGCGATCAGGTGGTCACGGGCCGGCTGGAACCGGCCGAGCGACAGGGCTTCGAACGCGTCGGCGAGCAGGTGCGGCCAGTCCTGGGTGCAGATCCGCAGGCCCCACCGGGTCTCGTGCAGGTTCGCCGAGGCCGGGAAGAGGGCCCGGACCTCGGTGCCGTGCTGGGCCAGGTAGCCGGCCACCGTGGTGGTGACGTGCTCGATCAGCGCGGGGTCCTGACGCAGGGCGGCGGTGTCCACTGCGGACCGGCGGGTGACCCGCTGGTCCATCGCGGCCGGCCGGGGCCCGTCCAGCCGCAGGGTGACGTGGAACAGCGCGTCGAGCACCTGCAGCGGCAGGTGCAGGATCTTGGGGAACGGCGAGTTGTGCAGTTTGGTGCCCAGCGGCACCTCTTCGACGTGGTGGCCTTCCCTCAGGGTGTTCGCGGTCAGCCAGATGTCGATGCCGTA
>CBIMJO010001804.1:0-1637 GCA_966244135.1 uncultured Actinocrispum sp.
GGGCTCGCAGCATAGCCCCTGCCCGCCTGGATCGCCCTCTCTTCCGCGAGTATCGTACGGTCGGAGGCCCGATGTCCGACTCGAACCCGTTCGATCCCTCCGCGAGCGAGCCCCAGCCGGACCCGGTGGAGCTGAGCACGCGGATCGCGGTGCCGACCAGCCGGGTCGGCATGTGGCGCAAGGCGGCCGACCACGCGGGCATCGACTTCGACGAGTGGGTGCTGCGCATGCTCGACCGCGCCGCCACCGAGATCCTGTTGCTGGAGTACGACGAACACCCCATCGAGGTCCCCGCCTGACCCGCGTGTCTCACGTTCGTCCGCATCGAAATTCCCTCGAGCGGGAATCTTATGATGGACGAACGTGAGACACGGGGTGGACGAACGTGAGACACGCGGATAATTCGCCACGCGGGATTCGGGGTGGGTTTTGGTGGGATTTTCACCGGATTTCGGTTGACTTGTGCGGGCCGGCCGAGCCGGGCCGGAGAGGTTGGGAGCCGCCACCCGAGGGGTGGCGGCTCCTGGTGTGGCATGGTCCGGGATGGACTGTTATCCCCAGTGACAGTCCCGGAACGGGCCAGTGGTCGTGGAATGCCCGACCCGCCCGCGATGGGCTTCGCCCACGGGCCGGCCGGCGAGCGAAGCAGTCCCCACTGCCACCGCGTCACCCACCTGCTTGACCTTCATATCTTCTCCCCAAGGCCTGGTTTTCGGTCAGTCCTAGTGGGAGCTTAACCGGATTCGGATATCCCCGTGCGGGTTGTTCGACCGGCTTTTCCGGCCGGCAACACCATAGCGATTGCGGAGCGGTTCAGGAGCGGTTCAGGATCACCGTCCGGCATGCTGTCACCAGCGTGAACACGTAGGGGGAGTGGATCACGGGACACCGGCACGGTGGCGACCACAGGGGGACCTGGTGCGTGCGACGCCCCGCCGGTCGACGAGAGGGAGATGGGGCAAAAGCCGTGTGCTTCACGATCAAGCTACTGGGGAGCTTCGAAGCCAGCGTGCACGACGTCTCGGTGGCACCGTCCGCCGCCAAACAGCGTCAGCTGCTGGCATTGCTCGCGTTGAACGCGGGCCGTTCGGTGCCCGTGCCGACGATCATGGGCGAACTGTGGGGACCGGACCAGACCAAGGCCGCCGGGACGACACTGCACACCTACATCGGGAAACTGCGGCGGGAGCTCGGAACGGGCGAGTCCGGGCAGGACGCCAAGCGGATCCTGGTGACCGAACCGGCGGGCTACAGCCTGCGGGTGCCGGACAGCAACATCGACACCGGCCGCTACGAGCAGCTCGCACAGGCCGGGCGGCTCGCCTCGGACCACGGTGACCACGAGGCCGCGAGCCGCAACCTCGGTGCGGCGCTTTCGTTGTGGCGCGGGCCGGCATTGTCCGACATCGTGCCGGGCCAGCACCTGATGGTGGAGATCGTCCGGCTCGAGGAGGGCCGGCTGGCCGACCTGGACCTGCGGATCGAGTCGGACCTGCGGCTCGGCCGGCACCGCAAGCTGCTCGGCGAGCTGGCCGGGCTGGCCGCGCGCTACCCGATGTCGGAGAACTTCGGCACCAAGTACATGCTCGCGCTGTACCGGTCCGGCGAGCAGTGGCGCGCTCTTGAGGTGTACCAAC
>CBIMJO010001805.1:0-1618 GCA_966244135.1 uncultured Actinocrispum sp.
CTTCACGTCACCGAGCCGGTCGATGTAGAACACCCGCCCGTCCGGCGCGATGTCCAGCATCATCGGGTTGGACGTGTTGTCGTCCAGGGTGACCTTCTCGAAGCTCTTGTCCAGGGAGGCCGAGCAGTCCGCCGGGACCACGCCCGCGGAGGTCTGGATCCCGCCCAGGATCAGGTGCAGGAAGTTCGGCTCGGTGTAGCTCTCCTTGGTGTGCCCCAGGCCGGTGTACCAGGAGCGGCCGCCGTCGTAGTCCTGGCACCAGGTGTCGGGGTGGTCGGTGCCCATCGTGCCGCCGGTGTACGACCGTTCGTCCAGCGAGGTCAGCACGTGCACGTTGGCCCGCGGGTTGGTCTGGTAGTCGTACCACTCGTCGAACCGCGACCAGGTGGTCGGCAGGCCCTGCGTCGACGGGTGCGCGGGGTCCTCGACCTTGACCGTGGCCTGTTGCGGGGCCGGGTGCTGCTTGAAGTAGGCGCCGACCAGCCCGCCGTACCAGGACCAGGCGTACTCGGTGTCGGCCGCCGAGTGGATGCCGGTGTAGCCGCCGCCGGCGCGGATGTAGCGCTCGAACGCGGCCTGCTGGGTGTCGTCCAGGACGTCACCGGTGGTGGAAAGGAAGATCACGACCTGGTACTTCGCCAGGTTGGTGTCGTTGAAGGCGGCCGAGTCCTCGGTCGCGTCGACGGTGAAGTTGTGCTCCTGCCCGAGCTTCTGGATCGCCGCGGTACCGTCCGGGATGGAGTCGTGCCGGAAGCCCGCGGTCTTCGAGAACACCAGCGCCTTGAACGGAGGATCCGCGGCGGGCGCCGCGGCCGCCGTTCCGGCGGTCGTCGCCGATAAGGCGGCCAGTACGACCGCGACTGCAGACATCACCCGTCTGCTCGCGGCCGCCATCCTTCTGCCGAACATCTACTCTCCCTGCTTCGGGTGTGACAGCGTTGTTCCCCCGAAATGCGCGGAACGTCCGCGGCTCCTCCCTCCGTCCCCAGAGCCCGCGCCGAGCAATTAGTCCATTGCCTGAACCAATTAACGGCACGTGGGAGCACGCGTCAAGAGTTGCCCCGAAGTTTCCTCCGGGTTGCCGATTTCGTTCAGCAGCTGAACAAAGTCAGTCCTGAGTGGACTCGAAGGCGCGCAGGGCGGCGTCGGCCACGGTGACCTCGAAGATCGCGGACGGTCTTCGCGTAGCCGCCCCAGACGTCGCCGTGGTCGAGGATCCCCAGCCTCACTACGTGTGCTCGGCCAGACCGGGGATGCCGGCGACCGGGCGGACCTCGATCGACCCCACCTCGGCCAGCGGGCACAGCCCCGCGAGCTCCACCGCCTCCTCGAACGTCTCGCAGTCCAGCAGGTAGTAGCCGCCGAGGTGCTCGTGGGTCTCCGTGAACGGGCCGTCGGTCACCAACGTCCGCCCCTGCCGGACCGCGACCGTGCGCGCGGTGTGCTCACCCTCCAGTGGATGACCGGACAGCAGCACCCCTCGCCGCCGCAGCTCGTCGGCGTACGAGTTCACCCGCTTGAGCGCCTCCTCGAACCCGGGATCACCCGGTTCGGGCCGCTCACAGTTGTAGATCAGCAGCATGTAGTACACGTCAACCCCTCCATCCACCACGACCGG
>CBIMJO010001806.1:0-1618 GCA_966244135.1 uncultured Actinocrispum sp.
GTGGCATCGAGAGGTCCTTGGCCAGCCGGATGTACGTGCGCGGGATGCGGCCCCAGGTCGCCGCGTCGGCCCGATGGGTACCCGCGTCGAGGCTCTCGTCGGGTTCGAGGGTGTTGAGGTAGGCCAGGAACTCCGGTTCGGTGCCGTCGTCGAGGATCGCGGTCTTCAGCGCGGCGAGCAGGGTGGGGTCGGCGGTCCGCCAGTTCATCCGCAGCAGGCCCAGTTCGGCCGGGTTGCCCGCCAGGATGCCTGCCGTGGCCGCCAGGGCGCTCGTCGCGTTCTCCGGTTCCGTCGCGTACTCCGCCACGGTCAGGTCCACGCAGCACCACGCGGAGATGTAGACGATCCGGTCGACCAAGTCCGGAATCGCGTTGCCCACACCCGTCAGCGTGAGACCACCACGGCTATGACCCACGAGCACTACAGGCCCGTGCTCGGCGACGCGCCTGACGACATCGACTACATGCTCCACAGCCGCGTCGGTCCCCAGCACACTGCCCGGCGCCTTGGCGAAGGCCTCCAGGTCCTGCGGCGCCTGGTACGCGACTGCGAACGACGCGCCGAACCCGTGGCCCGGCAGGTCGACCGCCAGCGAGCGGTGCCCGCGCAGCGCCAGCTCCCGCTGCAGGGGCGCCCAGGTGAAGGAGTTGCTGCTTGAACCGTGCACAAACACGTACGTCGGAGTCACCCTGACATCCTTACCCAAACCATGACACGTTCTGACAGGGTTCGCCGCGAGTGTGGCGGGCATGACAGATCTTTCAGGCAAGGTGGCGGTAGTGGCCGGGGGCACGCGCGGGGCGAGCCGGGCGATCGCGGTGGAGCTGGGGCGTAGCGGTGCGACGGTGTACGTGACGGGACGGACCTCCGGCACGCAACGGTCCGAAGTGGACCGGGCGGAGACCATTGAGGACACCGTCGCGCTGATCGAAGCGGCTGGGGGTAAAGGGATCGCGGTCCGGGTCGACCACCTCGACCCAGCGGCTGTCTCCGAGTTCGCCGCGCGGGTGGAGCGGGAGCAGGGGCGGATCGACATCCTGGTCGACGGGGTCTGGGGCGGCGATCACTACTTGCAGTGGGCGAAACCGGTGTGGGAGCACTCGTTGGCGGCGAGCCTGCGGATGATCCGGCTGGGGATCGACGCGCACATCATCACGAGCCATTTCCTGCTGCCGTTGGTGATCAGGCAGCCGGGCGGGCTCTTGGTGGAGATGACCGACGGCACCGCCGAGTACAACGCGCGCTTCCGCCGTGGCACGTCGTTGGCGTTCTACCTGGCGAAGACCTCCGCGCATTCCATGGCGATCGCGGCGGCGTTCGAGCTGGAGTCCTTTGGTTGCACCGCAGTCGCGTTGACACCCGGGTGGCTGCGATCGGAGGCGATGCTCGACGCGTTCGGCGTGACCGAGGCGAACTGGCGGGACGCCCTGGTCAAGCAGCCGCATTTCGCCATCGCGGAGTCGCCGGCTTATGTGGGCCGCACGGTGGTCGCCTTGGCCGCTGACCCGGACAAGGCGCGGTTCTCGGGCCAGACTTTGGACAGCGGCAGCATCGCTCTTCGTTATGGCGTGCGGGATGTCGACGGCAGCCAGCCGGACGCGTGGCGGTACACGGTCGA
>CBIMJO010001807.1:0-1605 GCA_966244135.1 uncultured Actinocrispum sp.
CTCCATTCCCCAAGCCCACCAGGAAGTGGCGGTTGACGACCGTGCCCGCGTCGAGTTCTCCTTCCAGGGAAAGGTATCCGCCGAGCCCGTACACCAAAGCCAAGGCCAGCGCGGATACCAGCGCGAGCGCCGTCATGAACACCCACTGGTTCACCGCTGTGCGCACCCCGATGTCCCGGACCCGCTTGGCGCGCCGGTAGAACTCGTTCGACTCGTCCCGCGGCCGGCCGAACAGCTTGATGAGCGTGGCGCCCGGCGCGGAGAACCGCTCGGTCATCTGGGTCGTCATCGCCGCGTTGTGACCCGCCGCCTCCCGTTCCAGGCCCGCGAGCCGGCCGCCCATCCGGCGAGCGGGCAGGTAGAACAGCGGCAGCATGATCAACGCCAGTAACGTGATCTGCCAGGACAACGCGAGCATCACGACCAGCGTGAGCACCAGCGAGATGATGTTGCTGACCACCACCGACAACGTCATCGAGAACGCCCGCTGGGCCGCGATGACGTCGTTGTTCAGCCTGCTGACCAGCGCGCCCGTGCGGGTGCGCATGAAGAAGGCGATCGGCATCCGTTGCACATGGTCGAAAACGGACTGCCGCAGCCGCAGGATCAGCTCCTCCCCGAGCCGCGCGGACTGCCATCGCTCGACCAGCCCGACACCCGCATCCAGCACCGCGATCACCGCGATCACAACCGCCAGCCCCACAACGACATCCGTGCCCACGCGGTTCACGATCCCGTCGACCACCCGCCCGGCCAGCACCGGCGAAGCGACCGCCAGCACCGCGGACACCGAGCTGAGCAACAGCAAAACCCCTACCGAGCGCCACAGTGGCCGCGCGAAGGTGACGATCCGCCGGACGGTCTCCCGCCCCACGGTCCGCCCCTTCTCCTGCATGGCGGACTCCATCGCCATGTACGCGTTGAAGTCGATCTCCATATCAACCCCCAGTTCGATTCCGGCAGCTGCACCATAACGGCCAGCACCGACAAAACCCTTCCGTCTCAACCTCACTTGAGGTCAACCCAGAAGCCGTGACCAGGGCGGGGTAGCCCGAACGGTTGATTGTCAGGACGGGCCAGGGACGAAGCCGCCGCGACCGCCGGCATAGCGGCAGGGACGGTGAACGATGAGCCGGAGACTCGCATTGCTGGTCGCCACCTACGAGTACGAGGACTCGGGGTTGCGCCAGGACCTCGCCCGCGCACGACGCGGAGGCACTGGCAGCGGTCCTGGCCGACCCGCAGATCGCCGGGTTCGAGGTCACGACGTTGATCAGCGAGCCGCATCACCGCATCGGCCAGGCGATCGGCAAGTTCTACCAAGGCAGGCGGCGCGACGACCTCGTCCTGCTGTACTTCAGCGGCCACGGCCTGAAGGACGACACCGGCAGCTGTATCTGGCCACGACCAACACCCGCACGGGACAACCTCCTGTTCACCGCGGTGCACGCGCTGGAACGGTTCAACGGCCGGGGCCGGACCATCCTCACCGCCTTGGATGTGGTCGGTCTTCATCCGCTACTTGGTCTCGGGCCTGCGCGATGGGAGCGCCGATCTGGACGGCGACGGGGACATCACCCTCGACGAGCTGTACAGCTACGTCCA
>CBIMJO010001808.1:0-1603 GCA_966244135.1 uncultured Actinocrispum sp.
ATCCGGCCCGGCTATCGCGGACGAGGGCCTCGGTACACGACCTGGATCGGATCGATTCACTGGGACCCCTGGCGGCGGAGTGTCGGGTCCGGTTGACCGTCTGGTCTGAACCGATAGGGTGGTCACGCTGTTGTCACGGTGCTTGACGCGCGCAGTGTTATCGCTAACACTAGGCGCTCACCAGGGCAACGAAGCGGATGGAGGTAGGCCGGCATGACCAGTGGCGCCTCGTCCGACCGGCAGGCGAGCCTGACCGATGTGGCCGAGCTGGCCGGCGTCTCGCACATGACCGTCTCCCGGGTCGTCAACGGCACCGGGCCGGTCCGCGCGGAGACCAGGGCCAAGGTGATGGCCGCCATCACCAAGCTGGACTACCGGCCCAACTCGGCCGCCCGGGCGCTGGTCACCGGCCGCACCGGGGTACTCGGTGTGGTGGCCCTCGACTCCACTCTGTACGGACCGGCGAGCACGCTGTACGGCATCGAGAACGCCGCCCGCGAGGCCGGGTACTCGGTGACCATCTCCAGTGTCCGCACGCCGCAGCGGTCGTCCATTTCGGACGCGATCGAGATCCTGCGCCGGCAGGCGGTCGAGGGCATCGTGGTGATCGCGCCGCACCTGGCCGCCGCCGAGGCACTCGACGCGGCACCCAGGGACGCGCCGCTGGTGGCCGTCGGCGGGGGAGACGCGGCGCTGCCAGTGGTGTCGGTCGACCAGTACGACGGCGCCCGGCGGGTGACCGAACACCTGCTTGCCTTGGGACACAAGACCGTCTGGCACGTCGGCGGTCCCGCCGACTGGCTGGAGGCACGGGAACGCGAACGGGCCTGGCGCGACACCCTCAAGCGGTACGACGCCAAGACGCCCACGGTGGTCCGCGGGGACTGGAGTCCCCGGTCGGGCTACGAGGCAGGCCGGGAACTGGCCAATGCCAAGGGGTTGACCGCGGTGTTCGTGGCCAACGACCAGATGGCGCTCGGGGTGTTGCGGGCCTTCACCGAGGCCGGCATCCGGGTGCCGAACGACGTGCACGTCGCTGGTTTCGACGACGTGCCCGAGGCGGCGTACATGAACCCGCCGCTGACCACCGTCCGGCAGGACTTCATCGAGGTCGGCCGCCGCACGTTCCGGGTTCTGGCCCAGCGCATCTCCGGTGAGCTGGAGCACGGGAGGCTGCGCGACCTGGTGGCCGCCGAACTGATCGTCCGGGAGAGTACCGGCCCGCGGTAACCCCGCCACGGCCTTTGCGCACCTGCAAGCACGACTGTATCGAGCACGACAGTCGTATCGAGCACGACCATATTGTTAGCGTTAACAATGGAGCCGCTGATGTTCACGAGGAAGTGGGCCGCCGCCACGGCAGCTGTTGTTGGAGCGTTGTTGTTGTCCGCCTGTGGCAGCAGCAGCGGTGGATCGGGCAGCACGAGCGGGGGCGGCGGCGGTGGCGCGATCACGCTGGGCTTCGCCCAGGTCGGCGCCGAGAGCGGGTGGCGCACGGCGAACACCAAGTCCATCCAGGAGTCGGCCAAGACCGCCGGGATCGACCTGAAGTTCTCCGACGCGCAGCAGAAGCAGGAGAACCAGATCAAGGCGATCCGCTCCT
>CBIMJO010001809.1:0-1599 GCA_966244135.1 uncultured Actinocrispum sp.
TGGGCCAGAACGGTTTTCAGGCTGTCGGCAAGCCGTGGGAGCACGGTGTCGGCGGCAGTGGTGCCGGGAATGGCGACGGTTTGCTCGTCTAATGCGGCCAAGATCGCGTCGACGAGCTTCTCGCGCATCCTGGGCGTGTGTTTGACGGCGATCGTGACCAGCTTGCGGCGGCCGGCCTTGCGGATGCCGGACCTGGCGACCACAGCTCCTTGATCAGGAACTACGAAAAAGGTAACGAGGGCGGCCCGAAGGCGGCGCTGACCCGACTGATGGTCGCCACCCTCCGTCCCTGACCGCCCACCTGGCGTTCCCTCGATCGGCTGATTGCGTCCGTGTCGGAAGTCTGAACGGCCACGGGGTGTGGCGCTCGCCACACCATAATCACGACCGGGCGTTAGTAGCCGTGTCGACTTGCATCAGTAGGGCCTCGGGCATACTGTCACCCCAACATCTAGTAGTTACACCGCTGTATTTAGTCCACAGGTTGGGGCTGGAGTCGGGCAGGTTGTCCACTCTCCATCCACATGTTGATCAACAGCGTGGTTGTTGCGGTGACGCACGGGTGTTGACAGGTGACTATGAGTGAGTTGGGGAGGTGGAGATCATGCGGTGCCCGTTCTGCCGGCACTCCGACTCACGCGTGGTCGACTCACGCGAGGTCGACGAGGGCCAGGTCATCCGCCGCCGGCGGTCCTGCTCGAACTGCGGGCGCCGGTTCACCACCGTCGAGGAGGCGGTGCTGGCCGTGGTGAAGCGCTCCGGCGTGACCGAGCCGTTCAGCCGGGACAAGGTCGTCCGGGGAGTGCAACGCGCCTGCCAGGGCCGTCCGGTGGACGAGGACCAGCTGCAGCAGCTGGCGCACCGGGTCGAGGAGTCGATCCGGTCCGGCGGGGTCGCCGAGATCCCGAGCCACGAGGTGGGGCTGGCCATCCTCGGGCCGTTGCGGGAGCTCGACGAGGTGGCGTACCTGCGGTTCGCGAGCGTCTACCGGTCCTTCACCTCGGTGGAGGACTTCGAGAAGGAGATCGTCGAGCTGCGCAGGGCCATCGCGGACAAGGAGAACGAGGCGTGAGTCGCCGCAGGACAGCAAAGCTCGGACCGGATCGGACGGTTTCCCCGGACGTGGCCGTGCCAGGACTAGCAGGAACAGAGGGAGAGGGACTGGTCATGACGGAAACGCCCACGGCCCCGGGGAACAGCAAGGTCAAGGGGCTGACCATGCAGCGCGTGTACACCAAGGAGGGTGTGCACCCGTACGACGCGGTCACCTGGGAGAAGCGCGATGTGGTGATGACCAACTGGCGCGACGGCTCGGTGAACTTCGAACAGCGTGGCGTGGAGTTCCCCGACTTCTGGTCGGTCAACGCGGTCAACATCGTGACCAGCAAGTACTTCCGCGGCGCGGTGGGCTCCGCGGTCCGGGAGAGCAGCCTGCGGCAGCTGATCGACCGCGTGGTGAAGTCCTATGTGGCCGCGGGCGTCGAGCACAAGTACTTCGCCACCGCCAAGGACGCCGAGATCTTCGAGCACGAGCTGACCTACATGCTCATGCACCAGGTGTTCAGCTTCAACTCCCCGGTCTGGTTCAACGTCGGCACC
>CBIMJO010001810.1:0-1598 GCA_966244135.1 uncultured Actinocrispum sp.
GGATCTGGTACAGCCCGGACATCCGCTTCGCCCTGTTCGATGTCCTCACCCACGAGACCCCGGACGACCCCGGGGTCTTCCAGCCCTACGACCAAGTCGCCGCCATCGCCGCCGGGGCCGGCCTGGATGTGGTCCCGTTGCTGGCCAGGGGTCCGAAACCGGCTCTGGATACCGTGCCGGTCCGATTCACCAGCCGCATACCGCACGTCCTCGGCCTGCCCGCGCTGCCGGACAACCTCGCCGAGGGCATCGTCCTGCGCCCCGACACCACGCTCGCCATGGACCAGCGCCCGATCGTCAAGGCGAAGATCGAGGAGTTCGACGAGCAGCGGTTCGACCAAAGCCACGCCTGGGACCCGCAGGTCCGCCTGTCCCTCGCCGACCTGCGCCGGATCGCCCAGAACCTGGTCAATCCGGCCCGGCTGGCCAGCGCCCGCTCCAAGGTCGGCCCGGCGGGCGGTGGGCTCCTCGACGAGGTGACGTTTGACGTCATGGTCGATCTGTCCCAGGCATATCCGGCGGCGATGGCCGCGCTCACCCAACAGGACGAAGCGGTGCTCGAAGCCCTCATCCGGAGCACCGCAACGAGCCTTCATTAGATCGGCCGCAAACTCCGATGGGGCACAAACCGAAATCCGCGCCCGGAGGTCGGCGGTATCGCCGTTTCGCGCCACTCGGAACCGTGGCCGCGATGATCACCTCCACGGTGATGTCTGCGAGATTGGCCGCGGAGACCACACCAGTCGGCACCGGCCACCCCTGCAAGATTTGCATAATGCAATAGTTGCTCCGCACGTCACGACCGGAGGTGACAGAACGGAGGGCTCGCTGGGCAACGATCACACGATCGGCCCGCGCTACTGCCCACAATGCACACACCATCCTCGTGGCCAGTTCTACTGTGGACGCATAGCAGCAAAGTTCGTCTACCGCAACAGGCAGTGCGGTTGTGTGTCGGTGGTATGGGGTAGAAATACGCCATGGCCCCCGCGTTGCCCGCTCCCGAAGCGATCGACGATGTCGACGCCGTCACCGACGCTGTACTCACGGCGTCGCGGCTGCTGGTGGCCGTCTCCGCGCGGTCGATCGCCGCGGTCGACGGCACCATCACCATCCCGCAGTTCCGTCTGCTTGTGGTGCTGGGCAACGAAGGCCCGCTCAAGCTGACCGCGATCGCCGGGTCGCTGGGCGTCAACCCCTCCACGGCCACCCGGATGGTCGACCGGCTGGTCACGGCCGGGCTGATCGACCGCGAGCCGAACCCGGCCTCCCGGCGTGAACTGGTCGTGCGGCTCAGCCGGAAGGGCCGCACGGTGGCCGGCAACGTCATCAAGCGGCGGCGGGCGCAGATCGCGGAGATCGTCGGCCGGATGTCGCCGACTTCGCGGCGCGGGCTCGTCCGCGCGTTGTCGGCGTTCGCGGCCGCGGGTGGCGAATCGCCGACCTCAGCGGTCTGGCTCTGAGCACAGTCGGCGGGACGATTAGCCCGTCGGTCATCCGGGTAGCCAGGACCGAACACACGTTCGCCTAACGGAGTGAGGTCATGACGCAACCCAACCCGGAGAAGGACCCCGAGGACTGGACCACCGGCGACGAGC
>CBIMJO010001811.1:0-1593 GCA_966244135.1 uncultured Actinocrispum sp.
GTACTTCACCTCCCCGGCCGCGGTAACCGCACCGCTGCTCGTTCTCGGTGACCCCGGCTCGGGAAAGGCGGTGCTGACCAAGGTTCTCGCTGCTCAGCTGCCGCCCAGTGACTATCTCGTGGTGCGTGTTCAGCTGCGGAGCGCGCCAGCCGAGGCGGACATCCTTCAGCAGATCGAACACGGCCTGAAAGAGGCGTTGAAGGAGGATATCGGCTGGTCCACGCTGGTCCGGTCAGCCGGGGAGGCGCTGCCGGTCGTCCTGCTGGACGGCTTCGACGAGTTGCTACAGGCCACTGGGGTCAGCCAGACCGACTACCTCACCAAGATCGCCCGGTTCCAGCGGGACCGGGTGGATGTCGGTCATCCGGTCGCCTTCGTCGTCACGACCCGGATCATTGTGGCGGACCGGGCAACTCCGCCGCCGGGGACCATGGCGTTGCGGCTGTTGCCGTTCGATGACGTCCAAAAGGAACGCTGGCTCACCGTGTGGAGCCGGACCAACGCCCGGTACTTCGAGACCACCGGCTTGAAGGCCCTTGACGTCAGGACCGCCTCACAGCACACGGAGTTGTCCGAGCAACCGTTGCTCCTGCTGATGCTGGCCCTGTACGACGCCGATGACAACCGCCTCCAGCGCACGGACCTTTCGCTCAGCCGGGCCGACATCTACGAGGAGCTGCTGGCGCGGTTCGCTCGCCGCGAGGTCATGAAGGGTGCGGCGCCGCCGGTATCCGTCGATCTGGATGTCGAAGACGAGCTGGAGCGACTGTCCATTGTGGCATTCGCCATGTTCAACCGGGGCACCCAGTGGGTGACCGAACAGGACCTGGACAAGGATTTCGCCGCCCTGCAACCCACCGAGTCCACGCAGGCGGGGATCAGGGCACCGCTCGGCGAGGGGGAGCGTGTCCTGGGCCGCTTCTTCTTCGTCCAGCGCTCACAGGCTGTTCGTGCTGACAAAACCCTTTCCACCTATGAGTTCCTGCACGCCACATTCGGCGAGTACCTGGTGGCCAGGCTGATCTGGAAGATCGTGGGGGACCTGCCAGAGCGCCGTAGCCGACGCACCAGGGAAGTCGATGACAGCGAGCTGTACGCGCTGCTGTCGTTCGCGCCCCTGCCGTCGCGGATGTCCATCGTGTTCTTTCTCCGTGCCTTGGTGGGCCAGGCCGATGCCGACATCGGGACGCTGCTGGTCGCTCTCTTCCAGAAGGCGGACGGTCCGCGCGCGGTGGATCGGTACGTGCCGGTGGAACGGCCGTTGTCAGTCCGGTATGGCTGCTACACCGCCAATCTCGTGCTGCTGGCTGCGTTGTGCAAAGGGGAAGTTCGTAGCAGCGAACTGTTTCCGGACGCCGAGGACTTCGCTGAAGCCTGGACGGATCAGGCGTTGCTGTGGAAGTCCCGGCTGGGCGACGAAGACTGGCACGCGTATGTGGCGGCCTTCGACCTTACGCGTGACTGGCGCGACAATCGTCGCGATGTCGCGGTGGCAGTAGTGCAGGACGATGGCCCCTCACCAATACCATCACTCGATCTTGCCTGGCGAGCCGATGTGCCTTTGATGATCCGCATCCCCATCCTCACCGAGTC
>CBIMJO010001812.1:0-1562 GCA_966244135.1 uncultured Actinocrispum sp.
CTGTGCGTGACCGGGTCCTTCATGTACTGCTTGATCAGCTGGTCGACGTCGCCGTCCAGGGTGGCCGAGAACAGCAGCCGCTGGCCGGTCGGGTCGGTCTGGTCCATGATCTCCCGGACCTGGGGCAGGAAGCCCATGTCGGCCATCTGGTCGGCCTCGTCGATGGCCGTGTACCGGATGTCGTGCAGGGTGACGGTGCCCTGGCGGACGTGGTCGGACAGCCGGCCGGGGGTGGCGATCAGCAGGTCGACGCCGCGGCGCAGCGCCTCGGCCTGCTTGACGAACGACATCCCGCCGACCGCGGCGCGGCACCACAGGCCGAGCGAGCGGGCCAGCGGCGAGAGCACGTCGCTGACCTGCATGGCCAGCTCACGGGTGGGCACGAGGATGAGCGCGCGGGGCCGCTTGGGCTTGGCGCGGCCGCCTTCGAGCTGGGCCAGCAGGGCCAGCCCGAAGGCGAGCGTCTTGCCGGACCCGGTCTGGGCGCGGCCGAGCACGTCCTTGCCGTCCAGTGCGTCGGGCAGGGTGGCGGCCTGGATCGGGAACGGCTCACGGATTCCGGCCTGGGACAGAGCAGTCATCAGCGGCTGGGGAAGACCCAGCTGGTCGAACGTGGGCAGCACGAAAACCTCTCGGAAGTTGGCACGTCCCGAGGATGGTGTTTCGGGCGAGCCCGGCACTCGCTGGTGCCGATGGGATGGGAAGTACCGGAGAACTTTTGCGGTACTAGATCAGTTTACCCTATGCGTGCACGCGGCTTTCGACCCGCGGCCGGGGCTGTGACCAATCCGACTGTCAGATCACCAGCTCGAAGCCGCGTTCGCCGGTCCGCTCCAGGCGAAGATCCGCCTTCGCAGCCACTTTGACCATCGCCGTGAGCGAACCCGGCGCGGGCGAGGCCAAAGCCAGCGCACGCGCGAGCTTTCCCTTGTGCGCCTTGTTGAAATGCGTCACCGCGAGCCGCCGCCCGCCCGGTCCCTCGCTGACCACCCTGACCGTGACCGCGCCGGGAATCTTTGCCAGACCGGCATAAGGTCCTGAACGCAAGTCCACCACCAGATCGTCCAGCGAGGCCAGCACCGGTTCCAGCGCCGGGCGCCACAACGACCCCAGCGGGCCGACTCCGGGCACCGCGCTGGACGCGGACAGCCGGTAGGACGGCACCGGGTCGCCGGCCCGCAGCAAACCGAACAAAGCGGACGCGACCGCGAGCCGCCCGGTCGCGCGGCGGCGCTCGGCCGCGGTCATCCCGGCCACGTCCAGTGCGTCGTAGAGCACACCGGTGTACCTGGTCAGCGCGGGCATGGTCGGTGAGAGGCGCAGCTCGGCGTTGCGGCGCACCTCGCCGGACTGCCGCTCGGACAGGCCGAGCGCGGCGAGGCTGGCCGGCACGTCGCCGGCCAGGTCCACCAGGGCGGACAGCAGCTTCTCCCGGACCGGCTCCAGTTCCGGGAAGGACAACGCGCCATGGTCGAACGACGGGCCGCTACCGCCCTCGGCCTTGGTCTCCGACGGCGGAAGCAGCACGAGCACGGACAGTGAGTTTACCCGGCTTGTCCCAC
>CBIMJO010001813.1:0-1541 GCA_966244135.1 uncultured Actinocrispum sp.
CCCGCCTGCGGATCGTCCCCGTCGTCGGGTTCGCGCTAGGGGTTTCCGCGATCATGGCATGGTCCTTAAGGGACAATGCGCGGTTCCTGCCGTTCCGCGAGATCTCCCGGCACGCGCTGGCCCAGATGGACGGCCACGCGATGACCGGCTACGTCCCGCCCGCCCCCGTCACCGGCTCGGCGGTCGTCAACTACCCCGGCCTGATCATGCTCGCGCTGCACCTGACGGCCGCGTGCATCGCCATCGCCGCTTGGGGAGTCCGCCGTCGTTGGGATGTCCACAGTGTACTGACCCGGGTGGTTTTCGCTGGGGTGGTGGCGGTTGCCGCCGCTGTGGTCACGTTGCCGATCGCGGGGATGTCCTTGGGGACGGCGATCCTGTTCTCCGGCGCCGTGGCCGCGGCCATGACGGTGTTGCAGTACACGTTCGTGCTCGTTCTGGTGGGCACCGCGTTGTTCGGTGTCCCGTAGGAAAGGTAACGCAGATGCTCAACCGTAGAGGCACTTTGAAACTGGGCGCGGTGGCCGGTGTTGCGCTTGCCCTGCCGGCGGAGCGTCTGGTGTCGGCGGTCACCGGCAGCGCGCCGAAGGTGACGGCGTTCCAGCAACAGCTGCCGATCCCGCCGGTGTTGTCACCCGTCTACTCGGACCGGTCAACGGACTACTACGAGATGACGATCAAGCAGGCCACCGCGGAGATCCTGCCCGGTGTGCGGACGAACGTGCTGACGTTCAACGGGAGTTTCCCCGGCCCGACCATCAAGGCCACCAAGGGCCGGGCGATCAAGGTGACCGTGACCAACGGCGGCGACAGCCCCGCGGCGGTCCACCTGCACGGCGGCAACGTCCCGCAGGACAGCGACGGCCACCCGCTGGACCTGATCCAGCCGGGCAAGTCCCGCACCTACAACTACCCGAACGCCCAGCGCGCGGGCACCCTCTGGTACCACGACCACGCGCATCACCTTGAGTCCGAACACATCTACCGCGGCCTGGCCGGGATGTACCTGATCGAGGACCGCGCCGAGGCGCCCACGCTGCCGCGCGGCCAGTTCGACATCCCGCTGATGTTCCGCGATGTGGCGCTGGACGACCAGGGCCAGCTGCTGTGGGGCAACTTCGACGCCGACCGCCGCAACATCCTGCTGGTCAACGGGGTTCCGCAGCCGCAGCTGAAGGTTCGCCGCCGGCTCTACCGGTTGCGGCTGGCCAACGTGTCCAACGACCGGCTGATGAAGGTGAAGCTGAGCAACGGCGCGGAGTTCCTGCAGATCGGCACGGACGGCGGGCTGATGGCGCGGCCGGTGCGGCGCACCGAGATCGGCCTGTTCCCGGCCGAACGCGTGGACGTCGTGGTGGACTTCAGCAACGTCGCCGGCGGCACCCAGGTCAAGCTGCTCAACTCGCTGGGCGAGAACCCGGGCTGCACCGAGGTGATGGCGTTCCAGGTGGCCGACGGGATCCGGCGCGACCAGCCGGACGACGACGACGCCTCGGTGCCGCAGAAGCTCAGCGTCCTGCCGCCGATCGGCGCGCCGGTGA
>CBIMJO010001814.1:0-1507 GCA_966244135.1 uncultured Actinocrispum sp.
GTTGGAGCTCCGCAACCGGATCAGCGACGCCACCGGATTGACCTTGCCCTCCATGGCGGTTTTCGATGCGCGAACCCCGGCCGGTCTTGCCGAGAAGGTCTGTCAGGAGCTGGGGAAGACCACGGAGGACACCCTCTACGACCTGTTCCTGGCGTCCATCACAGACGGGAACCTCCACAAGGGACTATCACTGCTCAAGGCGGTGGCGGCGCTGCGGCCGGAGTTCCACTCACCCGATGACCTCGCGGAACTCCCGGAGCCGGTCACGTTCGCCACCCCCGAGGACAACCCGCGACGCCCCCGCCTGATCTGCCTGAGCACTCCGACAGCCGCAGGTGGGGTCCACCAGCATGCGCGGCTCGCGGCCAAGATGCACATGCCGGTAACGGCGTTGCCAATGCCCGGTTTCAGCCCCGGCGAGAGCCTGCCGGACTCGTTCGACGCGGCTGTCGCGGTGTTGGCCGAAAGCGTGCGCCGGGCGGCCAACGGGGAACCGTTCGTCCTCTTGGGATTCTCCTCGGGCGGCCTGCTGGCACACGCGACTGCTGCTCAATTGGAGCAGATGGGCATCAAACCCATGGCGGTGATCCTGCTGGACACCTATCGGCTCACCGAGGATGGCAGCGACGAAGCCGGTTCCGGTGTCGTGCGGCAGATGGCGTTCGCCGTCCCGACGAAAGCCGCCGAACTGGGTGCGTTCAGCAGCACACAGCTGTCGGCGATGGGCCGCTACGTCGAACTGTTGCCCAGCTTCACCATGCGGGAGGTGGCCGCACCGGTGTTGTTCGTCCAGGCCGGTGAGCTGTTCGAGAACGGCGGTCAGGTCGCGGAGAACTGGCGCGCCACTTGGGATTCCGCGCACACCGTGCTGACCGTGCCCGGTACGCACTTCACCATCGCCGAGCAGAACGCCGGCACCACCGCGCGGGCCATCGAGGGATGGCTGGACACGGTCATCGTCGACGAGTACCTGGGAGGGACCCCGTGAGCTCCAGCACCTTCTCGATCAGCGAGCACCAGGTGGCCGAACGCCTGGACGAGTACATGCTCGCGGCGGCCAAGATCACCCCCGGCCGGCAGGCGGTGGTGGAGGAGGACGCGAACGGCCGCCTGGTCACGATGACCTATCGCCAGCTGGAACGGCTGGTGCACGACTACGCCTTCGCGCTGGACGAACTCGGCCTGCACATCGGCGACCGGGTGGTGATCGAGTCGAACACCTCCGCGTCCGCGATCGCCATGTTCCTGGCCTGTTCCTCGCTCGGCGTCACGTTCATCCCGGTCAGCCCCGAGGTTCCGGTGCAGCGGCTGATGTCGGTCATCACCACCGCGGACGCGGCCTTCCACATGCAGCCCATCGAAGGCCCACGCCAGGACCTGCCCGCGGACGTCCCCACTGGACGGTTCGGCAGGCACGGGCTGATCGTCGGGCGCGCACCCAAGTCGACCACCCGCCACCGCAGGGAGATCGCGCCCACCGACGCCGCCTACATGATCTTCACCTCGG
>CBIMJO010001815.1:0-1503 GCA_966244135.1 uncultured Actinocrispum sp.
TCGGCAGCCAGGGCCTCAGGTGGTTGACCACCAGCACCCTGGCCTCGTCGTCCGGGAGTCCGATGTGGACGTGACAGCCGCAGACCGGCAGGTCACCGAGCAGGGCGCGGAACTCGCGGCTCATCCGGTGGTAGCGCGGGACGGGCGTGAGCAGGTTCGGCGTGCTGCGGCCGAACACCGACGTCCCGGAGGCCACCAGCCGGGCCCCGTAGGCGTTCGCCTGCTCGGCCAGCACCGCCCGCGCACTGGCCAGCTGGTCGTGCAGGTCCCCCATCGTGCGGCAGATCCCGGTCGCGGTCTCGACCTGGCTCAGCGTGATCTCCGCCTGTAGATCGTGCCCATTGCCGGCGGCGTCCGCGAGCACATCCGGCGCCCGGTCGGCCAGCCGCCCGGTCCGGGCGTCCACCAGCAGGAATTCCTCCTCCACTCCCACTGACAGCAGTTCCGACGTGATAATTCCCGCCGCTGATGATCCTTGTGAAGATCGCGCGCGGGTGCCAAGCCGGGCTTCGCTCACGCCTGCCTCCAGTGACGGCCGTCCTCACAATCGACATTACGAGCCATCAGTTGTCCGCGCATGGGGCATCAGGCTGAACCAAGTGTGAGTTTTGGAATGTTCACCATTCCAATCGGGGCCGGTACCACTGTTTCCGACATATCGTGCGGGTGGCACCCCTGGCTGAACCCCGGTCATCCCCAGGGGCGATGCGCGCTGACAACAGCGGTATGCAACGCTTGGGGCGGAGGTGGCCACCTCCACTATGTGACGACCACCGCGAAGCTGGGAACGAGGATGCTGCCCGATCGCGGCGAGCCCTCGCTGGGCCCGCCGGCCGGGGCCGAACCGGCTCACGACCCGCACAGCGACGCCGCGCTGTGGCGTCGTGCGGCGTCCGGGAACAAGGCCGCGTTCGGCGAGCTGTTCGAGCGGCACGCCCAGGCGGTGTGGAACCACGCCTACCGGCTGACCGGGTCCTGGTCGACGGCCGAGGACCTCACCTCGATCACGTTCATGACCGCCTGGCGCAAGCTGGGCGAGATCACCCTGGTCCGCGACAGCGCGCTGCCCTGGCTCTACGCGGTGGCCGGCAACCTCGCGCGTTCGGAGTACCGCAGCTCGGGCCGGTTCGCCCGGATGCTGCGCCGGGTGCCCACCCAGGAGGCCGTCGAGGACCACGCCGAGCAGGTCGCCGACAAGGTCGACAGCCAGAGCCGGATGCGGCGGGTGCTGGCCGCGGTGGCCAAGCTGCCGAAGTCCGAACGCCAGGTGGTCGAGCTGTGCCTGATCGGCGAGCTGTCCACCGCCGAGGCGGCCGAGCTGCTCGGCCTCGAGGAGGTCAGCATCCGGTCTCGGATCTCGCGCGCCCGCGCACGCCTGCGCAAGACACTGGGGGGCGACGTGCTGGAGGACGCGGAATGACCGGATTCGAGCCGCGCCGGGAGATGCCGCCCGAGGTGCGGGACCGGTTGCGGCGCAGGCTGTGGCGGGAGCTGGACCGGCCT